>JBMLRS010000571.1:0-3022 GCA_049240905.1 Elsteraceae bacterium | reverse complement strand
AGCCCAATCTCTTGGTTTGGAGGCGGAGAGATGCGCGGAATTCAGGCGATTTTGGGGGTGGCCGTCCTTGTGGCGTTCGGCGGGGCGGCGCAGGCGGCGGATCGGCTGGGCTATGAGATCTATCTGGGCGGGCTGCATGTCGGCTCCCTGGAGGCGCGGATCGACCGATCCGCGGACGGCTATCAGCTTGAACTGGACGGAAAATCGCGCGGCCTTGTCGAGTGGCTGACCAGTTTCTCCGGACGCATGGTCGCCAATGGCGCCACGGGCGAAGGCGGCGCGCTGTTCCCGCGCAGCTATTCCGAGCGGGTTTCCTTCCGCGGCGACGCGCGCCGGGTTGACGTCGGCTATTCGGAGCTGGGCGGGGTCTCCAATGTCAAGACGGACCCGCCGCCCGAAAAGGACGATCGCGACCCAGTGCCGCCGGACTTGCTGAAAGAAGCGGTGGATCCGTTGACCGGGCTGATCGGCGCCGGTCAGCGCGCGCTGGCGGCCGGAAACTGCGACGCCCGCCTGCCGTTGTTCGATGGCCGCCGTCGGCTGGACATGCTGTTCACCGACGCCGGCATGGATACCCTCAAGCCTGAAGGGCTGGCGCGCTTTTCCGGCCCCGCGCGGCGCTGTCGCTTCAAGGTGACGGTGCTGGCCGGCGCCAAGAAGACCGAGACCCGATGGAACCGTCCGGAAGATCGCGGCCGCACCCATACCGCCTGGATCGCCGAAGCGCGACCGGGCGGGCCCGTCGTTCCCGTGCGGATCGAGGCGGAGGGCGCCTATGGTTGGTTGGTCGTGCATCTGGTGTCGGTGACGGACGCGCCCTGAGCGGCGGCGCGCTTGCAGCCGGTCCGCCCGCATCCCATCTCACGATCATGATGAAAGCATTTTTCTTGGCGGCGGGATTGGCCGCGCTCCTGTCGACCCCAGCCGCCGCTGACTGCGGCGCGGCCTCAGACTCCTGTCGCCTGGCCTGCCAAACCCGGCTTGGCGGGACGGAGCAGGACGCGGCGCGGGCCGGTTGCGTCGCGCGTTGCGCCACGGATCAGGCGGCGTGCGTCGCTCAGTCCGCGATTGACGAGGCGGGCAAGACCGCCCAGCGTGACGTTTTGCCCTGGATCGACCGGCAGACCGAGCGCGCGCGCTCGCTGCTCGACGAATTCTGGCGGCGCAATCCGCAAAACTCCGGCGAGTCGAAGAATAAGGGCGAACAACTTTAAAACGATTCCATTCCGTTCGAAGTCTGCGCCAAGGGCGGGAGTGGAATTTTCTTTGTCTTCGCAGATGCGAAATACGCAGGACTCTGCTAGACTCTACGCGTTTAATCTTTCAGGACGGCGCGTCGATGAAGCACGGCTTTTTCGCATTCTTGTTGGTCATTGGCCTCGCGGCGGGACGCGCGGAGGCGGAGAGCGTCATCGTGCTGAATTCGGGCGAGGGCACGATCAGCGTGATCGACCAGAAGACCTTCAAGGAGGTCGCCCGCACGCCGATCGGCCGCGAGCCGCATCACCTGATGATGACGCCCGACGGCAAGGACCTGATCATCGCCAACGCGGTGAGCAACGACCTCGTCTTCGTCGATCCGGCGACCGGCAAGGAGCGCCGGCGTCTGCCCAAGATCATCGATCCTTATCAGATTGGCTTCAGCCCGGATCGCAAGTGGTTGGTCGCCGCCGCCCTGCGGCTGGATCGCGTGGATATCTACAACGCGGCCGACTACAGCCTCGTCGCGCGCGTGCCCGCCGCGAGGATGCCCAGCCACCTCGATTTCGCGCCCGACAGTTCGACGGTTTATGTGACCCTGCAGGACACCAAGTCGATCGGCGCGATCGACCTGAAGACGCACAAGATGCTCTGGACCACGGTCGTCGGCAAGGAGCCCGCCGGCATTCTGACCGGTCCGGACGGCAACACCCTGTTCGTCGGCGCGATGGGCGAGGACTATGTCGCCGTGGTCGATCGCCGGACCGGCAAGCTGACCAACAAGATCAAGACCGGCAAGGGCGCCCATAACCTTTTCCCTTATGGCGACAACAAGCATTTCCTGGTGACCAACCGGGTGGAAGGCACGATCAGCATCGTTGACGCCACGACCCAGAAAGTGGTCAGCCGGATCGAGATTCCCGGCGGCGGCGGCCCTGACTGCATGGATTTCTCGCCGGATCGCAAATTCCTTTGGGTCACCCTGCGCTGGAAGCGGCAGGTCGCGGTGATCGATCTGTCCACCGGGCAGGTCGTGCAACGGATCGACGTCGGCCGCTCGCCGCATGGCATCTATGTCCATGGCAAGCAGCAGGCCCCCGTGGTGGCGACGAACTGACCATGATCGACTGGCTGACCCATGTTTGGACCGTGGCGCAGGCGGCGCTGTTCGAAACCCTCGTCCAGCCCGTGCTGCAGGCTCTGGATCTGTTGAGCTGGGCGGAGGTCGCGTTCGACGGGGTCGAAATGGTCATGCTGGGCATGGTGCAGATCGCGCTCATCCTGCTGCTGCTGCGCCCCCTGGAGTCCTGGCGGCCGGCTGAGGCCTGGCGGAATCGCAAGACCGCCCGCGTCGACATCGTCTACAGTTTGCTGAACAAGCTGGGCGTGATCCCGTTGGCGTTGTTCGTCGTCCTGACCCCGATCCAGGGATATGTGGACGCGATCCTGCGGAGCTTCGAGTTCGCGCCGGTGCTGCTGGAGCAACGGCTGCCCTGGCTGGCGGATCAGGCGGTCCTCACTTTCCTGCTCTATTTCGTGATTCTGGATTTCGTCGGCTATTGGATCCATCGCGCCCAACATGGCCTGCGCTGGTGGTGGGCGCTGCATAGCCTGCATCACAGCCAGACACAGCTCTCCTGCTGGAGCGACGACCGGAACCATGTGCTGGACAATTTCATCACCGACCTCTGCATGGTGGCGGTGGCGGTGGTGATCGGCGTGGAGCCCGGTCAGTTCGTCGGGTTGCTGTTGGCGGGCAAGTTCATCGAGAGCCTGAGCCACGCCAACGTGAAGCTGCCCTTCGGCTATCTAGGCGAACGCC
>JBMLRS010000570.1:6205-6781 GCA_049240905.1 Elsteraceae bacterium | reverse complement strand
CGCGAAGCCTATCCGGGCGACGTGTTCTATCTGCACAGCCGCCTGCTCGAGCGCGCCGCGAAGATGAACGACTCGATGGGCGGCGGCTCTTTGACCGCTCTGCCGATCATCGAAACCCAGGCCGGCGACGTGTCCGCCTACATCCCGACCAACGTGATCTCGATCACCGACGGTCAGATCTTCCTGGAAACCGAACTGTTCTATAAGGGCATTCGTCCCGCCATCAACGTCGGCCTGTCGGTCAGCCGCGTCGGCTCCGCCGCCCAGATCAAGGCGATGAAGCAGGTCGCCGGCAAGATCAAGATGGAGCTGGCCCAGTATCGCGAGATGGCCGCCTTCGCGCAGTTCGCCTCCGACCTCGACCCCTCGACCCAGAAGCTCCTGGCCCGCGGCGCGCGCCTGACCGAGCTGCTGAAGCAGCCGCAATATCTGCCGCTGTCGGTCGAAGAGCAGGTGGTGGTGATCTTCGCCGGCACCCGCGGCTATCTGGACAGCACGCCGACCGCCGACGTGACCCGCTGGGAAGCGGCCTATCGCGCGGAGCTGAAGGCGAAGGCGCCGGACATCCTCGACGCG
>JBMLRS010000570.1:3483-6195 GCA_049240905.1 Elsteraceae bacterium | reverse complement strand
ACGCGATCCGCACCGACCGCGAGATCAAGGCGCCGACCGAAGAGAAACTGATCAAGTTCCTCGACGCCTTCTCAAAGACTTTTGCGTAAGCGCGCGCCATGCCCAGCTTGAAAGACCTGCGGAACCGAATCCGCAGCGTCAAATCCACTCAGAAGATCACCACTGCGATGAAGCTGGTCGCGGCGGCGAAGCTGCGCCGCGCGCAGGAGCAGGCCGAAGCCGCCCGCCCCTACGCGCAGCGGCTGAACGACATGATCGGCACGCTGGGCTCGCGCCTCGCCGGCACCGGCGGCGCGCCGAAGCTGCTGGCCGGATCGGGCGCGGACAAGAGCCATCTGGTCATCGTCGCGACGTCGGATCGCGGGCTGTGCGGCGCGTTCAACGCCTCCATCCTGCGTGAAGCCCGGCTTCTGCTCCGCCAGCTGACCAGTGAAAACAAGTCGATCAAGTTGATGTGCCTGGGCCGGCGCGGCCGCGACGGCCTGCGCCGCGAATATGGCCAGCTGATGATCGAAGCGCCGGACGTGATGGGCAAGCGCCGCATCGCCTTCAGCGACGCCGATCAGGTGGCCAACCAGGTGCGCCGGCTGTTCGAGAGCGGCGAGGTCGACGTGGTCACGATCGTCTACGCCCGCTTCAAGTCGGCGATCAGCCAGATCATCACCCGTCGCCAACTGATCCCGGCCCCGATGCCGGAGAAGAGCGCGGCGGCGACCAGCACGGCGATGGTCGAGTACGAACCCGACGAAGAGACGATTTTGGCGGCGCTTCTGCCGCGCAATCTGTCTGTGCAGATCTATGGGGCGCTGCTGGAGAACGCGGCGTCCGAACATGGCGCCCGGATGACCGCGATGGATAACGCCACGCGGAACGCCGGCGACATGATCAACCGTCTGACCTTGAACTACAACCGCACGCGTCAGGCAGTCATCACCAAAGAATTGATCGAGATCATCTCCGGCGCCGAAGCGGTTTAACCGCGGCGCCGCGTCTATCCGGAGCACCTCATGGCGAAGAACAATATCGGCCGCGTCACCCAAGTCATCGGCGCCGTCGTCGACGTGAAGTTCGACGGCGATCTGCCGATGATCCTGAACGCGTTGCACGTCGACATGGACGGCCGCACGCTGGTCCTCGAAGTGGCCCAGCATCTTGGCGAAAACACCGTCCGCACGATCGCGATGGACTCCACTGACGGCATGACCCGCGGCACGGCCGCGCTCGACACCGGCGCCGCCATCACCGTGCCGGTCGGCCCGGAGACCCTCGGCCGCATCATCAACGTGATCGGCGAACCGATCGACGAGCGCGGCCCGATCAACGCCAAGCGCTCGATGGGCATCCATCGTCCGGCTCCGGCCTATGTCGATCAGTCGACGGAAAGCCAGATCCTCGTCACCGGCATCAAGGTCATCGACCTGCTGGCCCCTTACGCCAAGGGCGGCAAGATCGGCCTGTTCGGCGGCGCGGGCGTGGGCAAGACCGTGACGATCATGGAGCTGATCAACAACGTCGCGAAGGCGCATGGCGGCTATTCCGTGTTCGCCGGCGTGGGCGAGCGGACCCGCGAGGGCAACGACCTTTACCATGAAATGATCGACTCCGGCGTTATCAAGACCGACGGCCCGGGCTCCAAGGCCGCGCTGGTGTACGGCCAGATGAACGAGCCGCCGGGCGCCCGCGCCCGCGTCGGTCTGACCGGCCTGACGCTCGCGGAATATTTCCGCGATGAGGAAGGCCAGGACGTGCTGTTCTTCGTCGACAACATCTTCCGCTTCACCCAGGCCGGTTCGGAAGTGTCCGCGCTCTTGGGCCGCATCCCGTCGGCGGTGGGTTATCAGCCGACCTTGGCGACCGACATGGGCGCGCTGCAGGAGCGCATCACCTCCACCAAGAAGGGTTCGATCACCTCGGTGCAGGCCATCTACGTGCCCGCCGACGACTTGACCGACCCGGCGCCGGCGACCTCCTTCGCCCACTTGGACGCGACCACGGTGTTGAGCCGCTCGATCGCGGAAATGGCGATCTTCCCGGCGGTCGACCCGCTCGACTCCACCAGCCGCGTGCTCGACCCGCGCGTTGTCGGCGACGAGCATTACACGGTCGCCCGCGACGTGCAGAAGGTCCTCCAGACCTACAAGTCGCTGCAGGACATCATCGCGATCCTGGGCATGGACGAACTGTCCGAGCAGGACAAGCTGACCGTCGCCCGCGCCCGCAAGATCCAGCGCTTCCTGTCGCAGCCTTTCCACGTCGCGGAAGTGTTCACCGGCACCCCGGGCGTGTTCGTGAATCTTCCGGACACCATCAAGGGCTTCAAGGGCATCGTCGAAGGCAAGTACGATCACCTGCCGGAAGCCGCCTTCTACATGGTTGGCACCATCGAAGAAGCCGAAGCCAAGGGCAAAAAGATGATGGCCGAGGCCGCCTAACATGGCCCAGGCTGGCATGGACAAACGCATGGTCTTCGAGTTGGTCTCGCCGGAGAAGCTCATCTCCTCCCGCGAGGCCGACATGGTCGTGGCGCCCGGCTCCGAAGGGTTGTTCGGCGTGCTGATCGGCCATGCGCCGTTCATCGCGACGCTGAAGCCGGGCGTGATCGACGTCTATGAAGGCGGCAAGGTGGTCGAGCGGATCTTCGTCGCCGGCGGGTTCGCCGACGTGACGCCGGAGAAACTGGTGGTGCTGGCTGAAAACGCCACGCCAATCGAC
>JBMLRS010000570.1:0-3473 GCA_049240905.1 Elsteraceae bacterium | reverse complement strand
TCAACGAGCGGATCCAATCGCTTGAGAACGTCGCGGAGTTCGCCGTGGGCGGCGATGGCGAGGAAAGCCATATCGTCCATGAGCTGAACCTCAATCGGGCGATGCTGGCGGCCTTGGACTCGAAGCCGCTTTGACGGCTCGACATGAATTGTGACAGTTAGAGTCTCGTTTTTCGCTTCCGAGATCCAATATAGGGCCGGGATAACGGGCAAACTGGAGCGCTCATGACAGCTTGGACTCTCGACGATATTCCTTGGGCGCAGTTTGACGCCAAAAAAGTGGACGTCGAAACGCTCAAGCTGATCAAGGCGGCGGCGCTGGTCGAACATAACGGCCACGATTACGCGACCTATCTCTGCAACGTCTTCCACGACGACCCCGCCTTCCAGGAAGTCGCCAAGATCTGGGCGGCGGAGGAAGTGCAGCATGGCCAGGCCCTGCGCCGCTGCGCGGAACTAGCCGACCCCGATTTCGATTTCGACGCGGCCTTCAAATGCTTCGTCGACGGTTATCGGCTGCCGCTGGAGGCCACCGAATCCGTGCGCGGCAGCCGCGCCGGCGAACTGGTCGCCCGTTGCATCGTGGAGACCGGCACCAGCTCGCTTTACACGGCGATCAAGGAGGGCAGCGAAGAGCCGGTGCTGAAGGAGGTCTGCCGCAAGATCGCCTCCGACGAGCTGCGGCACTACAAGCTGTTCTACACCGCCATGAAGCGCTATCTGGACGCCGGGCAACTGTCGCGCTGGCAGCGGCTGAAAGTGGCGGCCTCGCGCATGGCGGAGACCGAGGACGACGAGCTCGCCTACGCCTATCACGCGGCCAATCATCGCGACGAACCCTACGATCATCAGCGCTGCTCCCGCGCGATCGCGCGGCGCACCTATCGGCTTTATCGGCCGCATCATGTCGATCGCGTGGTCTCGATGGTGTTCAAGGCGGTCGGCCTCGCGCCGCAGGGCATGCTGCAGCGGCTCTCCGCCCGTCTTATGTGGCGGTTCCTGGATTACCGCACCCGCAATTTAACGCGCGCGGCAGCTTAGGCGACGTGCCCCGCCGTCTGGCGATCCCATTCGCCGGATTGCTGCTGCTGGGCTTGGCCTGGGGCGGCGCCTGGTGGGTCGCGACTGGTCTGCTGATCGACCAGATCACCGCCTGGGTCGCCGCCAACAATAATGCTGAGGCGGCCGTCGCGCATGGGCCGATCCAGCGCGGCGGATTTCCTTTTGAGGTCGCCGCGCGCGTTCCCACGGTCGGGATCAGCAGTCCCGGCTACAGCGCGACCACGGACTCGCTGCAGCTCACCATCCAACCCTGGGCGCCCAACCGCATCGCCTTCCAGACAGCCGACGCCGTTGACCTGTCGACGACGCTCGGGCCGAAGCTGCGCATAGAACGCGTCACCGGCGCGGTGGACCGCACGGCTGATCGGCGCGAGCGCTTGACCCTGGATCTGCTGGCGCCCAAGGGATCGGTTCCGGGCGGTCAGATCGAGCTGTCGGCGGCGCGCATCGAGACCGTGATCACTCGGCTGCTCTCGGACCCCACGCCGGTGATCGTCTCGATCAATGCGCGGGAATTAGCCTCCAGCGCCAACGCGGAGAAGCTGGATCTGAAGCTGGAGGCGCTTTGGCGCGGGCCGATCGATCTGGGAAATCCCCCTGATCTGGCCGGCTGGCGCGATTCCGGCGGGGAATTCGAGCTGCGCGACGTGGTCCTCAGCAATGGCCCGGCGCGCCTGTCCGGCGGCGCGGTGATCACGCTGGATTCCGCCCTGCGGCCGGCGCCGAAAGGCGCGGTGACGCTCCAGGGGATCAAACCGTTCATGGACAGGCTGACCGCGCTGGGCGTCACCAGCGCCCGCGACGCGGCGATCGGCCAGACCGCGCTGACCTTGCTGGCCAAGCCCGGCGCGGACGGCCAGCCGGAAGTGACCATGCCCATCGCCAGCCGCGACGGCTGGCTGATGGTCGGCCCGCTACGCGTCGCTCGGATGCCGCCGCTGGCGTTCCGGTAGGGGTGTTGTTGAGTTGATTTGAAAAAATTGAGCGTCATTGCGAGCTCGGCGAGTTGCGCTAAGCGCAAATCGCTGGGCGAAGCAATCTACCGGGTTCAACGTGACGTGCGTTCCTTTCGCTTATCACGTCGCTCTGACTAGATTGCTTCGCTTCGCTCGCAATGACGAAGATTTATACTTATCTCGATTAAGTCCATCTTGCACTAATCCTGCTTAAGGGCCACCACGCCGCGGCGGATCGCGCGGGAGCGCACAAAATGGCTTTCCAGCACGTCGCCGTCGCCGATGCGGATGGCGCGTTGCAGGATCGCGATGTCCTCGTAAAGCCGGCCGAGCATCTCCAGCACCGCCTCGCGGTTATGCAGAAAGACGTCGCGCCACATCACGGGATCGCTGGCGGCGATGCGGGTGAAGTCGCGGAAGCCGCCGGCGGAATATTTGATCACGTCGCCCTGCATATGTTCTTCGAGATCGGCGGCGGTGGCGACGATGGTGTAGGCGATCAAATGCGGAAGATGCGAGGTGACGGCCAGGACGCGGTCATGCCGGTCCGGCGCCATCTCCGTGACCTGGCTGCCGACGCTCTCCCACATCCAGCGGACCCGGCGGGTGGCCTCGGGGTCTGTCTCCGGCAGGGGCGTGATGATGCACAGCCGACCCTTGAACAGATCCGCGAAGCCCGATTCGGGGCCCGAATTCTCGGTGCCCGCCACGGGATGGCCGGCCATCAGGCGGGCATGGGCGGGCAGCACCGGCTTCAGCTGATTGATCACGGACTGCTTGACCGAACCGACGTCGGTCACGATCACGCCCGGCGACAGGTGCGGCGCCATCGCGGTCCCGACCAGACCCACGGCGCCGACCGGGGTGCAGATCACCACCAGATCAGCGCCCGCGACCGCGGCCATGTCCGACGTCGCCTCGTCGACGATCCCGACGGCCTTCAGCCGCGCGACGGCCGCTTCGTCCCGCTCCACCCCGACCAGGGTCTTGGCGACGCCCTCGCGGCGCAAGGCGCGCGCAAGAGAGGATCCGATCAACCCGACGCCGACGATCGCGACGCGCTCGAACGCAGGCTCCATGGTCAATTCCGCCGCATGAAGGCGGTCAGGGCGTCGGCGGTCGCGCGGACCTCCTCCTCCGTCCCGACCGTGATGCGCAGATGATCGGGCAACCCGTAGGCGCCCATCTTCCGCACGATGATCCCGCGCTGGGCCATGTAGTCATAGCCGGCGTCGGCGCTGAGCGCCCCGCCCGGGAACTGCACCAGCAGGAAATTGCCGACGCTGGGCACGACCGTGAGACCGGCGGCGGTCAGTTTTTCCGAGAGGTAGGGCAGCCATTTGTCGTTATGCGCGCGCACGGCGGTGACGAAACCTTCGTCCGCCAGCGCGGCCGCGCCGGCCGCCTGGGCCGCGGCGCCGACGTTGAAGGGGCCGCGCACGCGGTTCAGCACGTC
>JBMLRS010000569.1:0-4408 GCA_049240905.1 Elsteraceae bacterium | reverse complement strand
GGGCCGGGCGGCTGTTTGCGTTGCTCGCAGCTAATCGTGGCCGTCGGGCGGAGATTTTGCCGATCTGGGCGGCGCGGGACTGCCAGGTCTGGCTTCGTGAGTGACGAAGATCACACGGCGCCGCCAAAAACTATGACTACGATGCGACTGCTTTTGGCGTTCAGCATGGGACGTCTGTATCCACTGGACTGGATCGTCGGATGAGCGCGCTCGCGTCAAAAAGAATCGTCTTGATAGACGATCAGCTGCCAATTCTTTCGCTGATTAGATCGCTTCTGGAAGCTAAGGGCGCCAGGGGAATTTCGATCGCTCGAAGCGGAGCGGCGGGATTGAACCTTATCCGCGACACGCACCCGGATCTGATCATATGCGACATTGAGATGCCCAGAATGAGCGGCCTCGAAGTCCTGAAGGAAATCCGGACGGGTAGGGCTGGGGTTTCGGAGGTCACGCCGTTGATTTTCCTCAGCGGCCATACCGACACGAACCTCGTCCGGCTTGCCGCCGCTCTTGATGCCAACGGTTTCATAAGAAAACCGTTTCAGAGCGGCGAACTGGCGGACAGGATAGCGGCGATGCTGGCGCAAGCGAGAAGCTACAAGGATATTCTCGCTTATCGCGCCGTGACGATCTGACGTTGCTCGTACGTTCTATCCAGAATTGGGCCCGTCGTTCTGTCCGGGCGAACGCCACGGGCACCTGACATGCCCCGCCAGCCCGCTGGGCGCTAGAGCGACGTCTGGCGAAGGTCGGCGGATCTAGTCCGGCGCCGTTCATTTTGTGGGGACGCTGCCCGACTTGTCAGCGGCGAAGGTTGCGACCGAAGTGAACAGATCGCAGATGATTGCCGTAATCCAGCTCCGCCTTGAACGAAGACCTTGTCTCGATCGTCAGCGCTCGGGCCGGCATGAATTGAAACCCGTCAATTTCCAGCCCCAAATGACTCAAAAAATGGGGAGCGCTTCCCCTTTTCCACCGCGCTGGCGGTCGGCCATCGTCATCGAGATGTCATGAATAAGTCACGCTGGTTTCGCGTAGATTCAGTAAACGATTTTTATGAACAACAGACAGGTTCCCCTCGCGGTCGACGCGGTCGAAGTCGTCTACGAGACTGGCGCGCGCGCGCTGTCGACAACGACGCTTTTTTTCGCCGCTGGCGCTTTCACGGTTCTTCTCGGGGCGTCCGGCGCTGGCAAGTCAACTCTGTTGCGCTCGCTCAACGGCCTTGTGACCCCGACCAGCGGCCGCGTCTTGGCCGATGGCGCTCCGATCATCGGAGCCCGCGCGCTGCGCGCCCATCGCCGCGTGACAGGAATGGTGTTTCAGCAGCATCAGTTGATCGGGCGTCTGACCGCGCTCGCCAATGTGCTGACCGGCCGGCTCGGCTATCATTCGACTTTTCGCACCCTTCTGCCCTTTTCGAACGCCGAGAAGATCGCGGCGCTTGAGGCGCTTGACCGCGTCGGGTTGCTCGCCTTCGCGCTGCGCCGCGCCGATCAATTGTCCGGCGGTCAACAGCAACGCGTGGGCATCGCCCGCGCCCTTGTGCAGAAGCCGCGCGTCATCCTCGCGGACGAGCCGGTCGCTAGCCTCGATCCGGCGACGGCCGAAAGCGTGCTGTCCCTGCTCCACGACATCGCCCGGCAGGATGGGCTCACAGCCATCGTCTCGCTCCACCAGCTTGATTTCGCCCGCCGCTTCGCCGACCGCATCGTCGGTCTCGCCCACGGACGCGTGGTCTTCGACGGCCCGCCCTCGGCGCTGGGCGAGACCCAGATCGCGATGATTTACGGGGCCGCCGGCCCGGCGCCACGCGATGAAGACTCACCTCTCACGGAGATCGCCGCATGAACCGCCGCTCGCTTCTCGTTGGGGCCGCCGCAGCGGCTCTCGCCGCGCCAGCTCTCGCCCAGGGGCGCAATCCCTCGCGCCTGCGCGTCGCTTTGCTGCCGGATGAAAACGCTTCGACGATCATCCAGAACGCCGAACCGTTGAAGGCCCATCTCCAGGCGCAGCTCGCCAAGGAGATCGAGATCGTCGTCACCACCGACTATTCCTCGATGATCGAGGCCATGCGGTTCGGACGGATCGAGATCGCCTATTTCGGCCCTTTCTCCTACGTCCTGGCGAAGTCCCGCGCGCCGGAGATCGAGCCTTTCGCGGTCGGCGTCGAGCGCGGCTCGCCGACCTACAACTCGGTCACCATCGCCCAGGTCGGCGGCCCGGTGAAGACGCTCGAGGACATCAAGGGCAAGCCCTTCGCTTTCGGCGATCAGGCCTCCACCTCCTCGCATCTGGCCCCGCGCGCCATGATCCTCATGCGGGTCAACCTCGCCGCCCCGCGCGATTACACGGCGGTGCATCTGGGAACCCATGACGCCGTCGCGCGCGCCGTGCAGGCCGGGACCGCGCCGGCGGGCGCCCTGTCGAAGCCGATCCTCGACTCGCTCTATGGCCGGAACGTCATCGACCGCGCTCGCGTCACCGAGATCGCGCTGTCCGACCCGATCCCGAACTATCCGATGGTCCTGCAAGGCAATCTGGCGCCGGCTTTGAAGGAGCAGATCCGCGCGGCCTTTCTGAACCTTAAGGACCCGGCCTTGCTGCGCAATTTCCGCGTCGAAGGCTTCGCGCCGACGGACGACAAGGCCTATGACATCCTGCGCGAGACCGCGCGCATCCTCGAACTCGACTTGTCGCGGATGCGGGGTTGATGCGCGCCTCCGTCGAGGCGTCGACCCATCACGCCATCCTGGCGGCGGACGCCGCCGCAGGACTGCGCAACGCTGGGCTGATCGCCGTCGTTCTCGCGGTTTGCGGCGCCGCGCTCTGGATCACCGGGTTCTTCGACGCCGAACGTTTCGCCGAAGGGACGCCCGCCCTTGGCCAGTTGTTCTCCGAGATGATCCCGCCGGATTTCTCGCGCTGGCGCGCTTGGCTGCGGCCGCTGCTCGACACGCTCGCGATGTCGATCGCCGGCACCGCGCTCGCCGTGGCTCTGTCTTTGCCGCTGGCGCTGCTGGCGGCGCCGAACACGGCGCCCAACGGCCTTGTCCGGCATGTGGCGCGCATTTTCCTGTCGTTTCTGCGCTCCGTGCCCGAGCTGATCATGGGCATCCTGTTCGTCGCCGCAGTGGGTTTCGGCGCGTTGCCGGGCGTGCTGGCGCTGGCGCTGCACTCGGTCGGCATGGTGGCGAAGTTCTACGCCGAGGCGATCGAGCATGTCGATCCGAAGCCGCTGGAGGCCGCCCGCGCGGCCGGCGCCAGCGCGGGTCAGGTGATCACGCACGCGGTTCTGCCGCAGGTGCTGCCGCAACTCGCTGATATCACGATCTATCGCTGGGAGTATCATTTCCGCGCCTCCACCGTGCTGGGCATTGTGGGCGCCGGCGGCATCGGCTTCGAACTGATCGCTGCGCTGCGGCTGATCCGATATGATCAGGTCTCCGCGATCCTGCTCACCATTCTGGCCTGCGTCGTGATCGTCGACGCGATTGGCTCCTTCCTGCGGAAGCGACTGAAGTGATCCGCCCGAAAGTGATCGTGACCAATTGGGTGCACGACCCGGTCATCGCGCGGCTTGGCGCGATCGCCGAGGTTGAGGCCAACCCGACGCGCGAGCCTTGGTCGCCGGATGAAGTCCGGGCCCGTTGCCGCGACGCTGACGCGCTGGTCGCGTTCATGACCGACTGCGTCGACGCTGACTTCCTCGCCGCCTGTCCGCGCCTGAAGATCATCGCCTGCGCGCTGAAGGGGTTCGACAATTTCGACGTCCAGGCGATCCGGGACGCCGGCGTCGCGCTGTCGATCGTGCCCGATCTGCTGACGGAGCCGACCGCCGAACTCGCGGTCGGCCTCGCCATCGCTCTCGGACGCAACATCCTCCCCGGCGATCGGCGCATGCGCGACGGAACGTTCCAGGGCTGGCGCCCCACGCTCTACGGCTTCGGCCTGGACGGCGCGGTCGTCGGCGTCATCGGCCTGGGCGCGGTCGGTTCCGCCGTCGCCGCACGCCTTCAAGGTTTCGGCTGCAGGCTCATCGGCCATGATCCGAACGCGCCGGCGCCGCCAGGCGTGGCTTCCTGCGGTCTAGACGAACTCCTCGCCGCTTCGGACGTCATCATCCTCGCCGCGCCGCTCACGCCGGCGACCCGCCATCTGATCGATCGTTCGGCCATCGCCGCGATGAAGCCCGGCGCGCGGTTGGTGAATGTCGGTCGCGGCTCGACCGTCGATGAGCGCGCGGTCGCCGACGCGCTGGAAGCCGGGTGTCTCGCAGGCTACGCCGCCGACGTGTTCGAGCTGGAGGACTGGGGGCTGCCCGATCGTCCGCGCGAGGTGGATCCACGGCTTATTGCGCACCCGGCCACGGTCTTCACGCCGCATCTAGGCTCCGCCGTCGATGAGG
>JBMLRS010000568.1:0-1751 GCA_049240905.1 Elsteraceae bacterium | reverse complement strand
CGACTTCGAGTTTCATCCCGAAGCCGCCCCATCCCATCTGGGCTCCGCCGCGCAGGCCGCGCGCGGGTCGGAGCCCATTTTCATCCAGACGCCTGCGGAGGCGGCGCCGGTCGACGTCGCCGCGCCGACGCAGTCCGCGCCCGCCGCCGCCGCCAACGGCCCGATCACCTGGGCCCCGCTCGCGGAGCAGGAACTGCGCAAAATTCCCTTCTTCGTGCGCGGCAAGGCTCGCCGCAACACGGAGAAATTCGCCCAAGAAACGGGCGTTCTGACAATCACGGTGGAGACGCTCTATGACGCAAAAGCGCACTTCGCCCGATAACGCTCTCGATCCCCGCGCGACCTTGCGCGTGGTGATCGTCGGGATGGACACCCATCTCGCCAGCGCCGCCGCGCGCGCCGAAGCCTCGCTTCGCCGGGAGGTTCCGGGACTTTCCTTGAAACTGCACGCCGCCTCCGAGTTTGGCAGCGACGCGGCCGCGATGGAGCGCTGCCGCGCCGACATCGCCAAGGCCGACATCATCCTCTGCGCGATGCTGTTTCTCGAGGATCACTTCCTGCCGATCCTGCCGGACCTGCAGGCGCGGCGCGATCAATGCGACGCGATGGTCTGCATCATGTCCGCTGGCGACGTCGTGAAGCTGACCCGCATGGGGCGCTACAAGATGGACGGCTCGGACAGCGGCGGTCTGATGACCCTGCTGAAGAAGCTGCGCCCGAAGAAGGATCCCAAGGCCAGCGCCGGCGCCGGCGCCAAGCAGATGAAGATGCTGCGTCGAATCCCGCAGATCCTGCGCTTCATCCCCGGCACGGCGCAGGACGTGCGCGCCTATTTCCTGACCCTGCAATACTGGCTTGGCGGTTCGGAAGACAATATCGGCAACCTGGTCCGCAACCTGATCGACCGCTACGCCGACGGCCCGAACAAGCATCTGCGCGGCAAGATCAAGGCCGCGGCGCCGACCGCCTATCCGGAGACCGGCGTCTACCATCCGCGGATGCCCGGGCGCATCGGCGAAGCGCTCAAGGATCTTCCGGCGTCTCCCGCCGCGCGCGGAACCGTCGGCATGCTGGTGCTGCGCTCCTACCTCCTGTCGGACAACGCGGATCACTACAACGGCGTGATCGAGGCGCTGGAGGCCAAGGGCTTGCGGGTCATCCCGGCCTTCGCCTCGGGCCTGGACGCGCGTCCGGCGATCGAGAGCTTCTTCATGGCGAACGGCCGCGCGACGGTCGACGCCGTGGTCTCGCTCACTGGCTTTTCGCTGGTCGGCGGTCCCGCCTACAACGACTCGAAAGCGGCCGAGGAGATCCTGGCCCAACTCGACGTGCCCTATCTCGCGGCCCATCCCGTCGAGTTCCAGACGCTGGAGCAATGGGGCGCCTCCGATCGCGGCCTGCTGCCGGTCGAGAGCACGATCATGATCGCCATTCCGGAACTGGACGGCGCGATGGGGCCGATGGTGTTCGGCGGGCGGTCGGACGCCGCGGGCGAGGCCTGCACGGGCTGCCATCATGGCTGCGTGTTTCCGGCCTCCAACAGCGACCGCGACATGCATCGCTGCGTCGAGCGGGCCGAGATGCTGGCCGCGCGCGTCGATCGTCTGATCGCGCTGCGCAAGGCCGACCGCGCCACGCGCAATGTCGCGATCGTGCTGTTCAATTTCCCGCCCAACGCCGGCAACACCGGCACCGCCGCCTATCTCTCGGTCTTCGAGTCGCTCTATCGCACGATGGCGGCCCTGAAGGCG
>JBMLRS010000567.1:0-1311 GCA_049240905.1 Elsteraceae bacterium | reverse complement strand
GAGCGCCCATGGTCGTGGCGAAAGGCGCCGATCTGGTGGCGAAGCGCATTCGTGAGCTGGCGCAGAAGAATTTCGTGCCGATCGTGGAGAATCCCCCGCTCGCCCGGGCGCTCTATTCCCTCGTTGAGATCGACGAGGAAGTGCCTGAAGAGCATTATCGCGCCGTGGCCGAGGTCATCGGCTACGTCATGCGGATGAAGAAGTCCGCGGCGGCGTGATCAGGAAGTTCATATTTTGTTCTTGACCCAAAAAGAACAAGAAGGGTACGTTTTGGCGTCGTGATCGATTGCGCCGGCCCCGCCGGTCGTGAAATAAGCGAGGACCAAAATGACCGCCGCACAACTCCGCCTCGTTGACAGGGACACCATGGACAAAACTCGCGCACTCGACGCCGCGCTGACACAGATTGAACGCGCCTTCGGCAAGGGCTCGATCATGCGGTTGGGCGCCCGCGCGCCCGGCGCGGAGACGGAGACGGTCTCCACCGGCTCGCTCGGCCTGGACATCGCGCTCGGGATCGGCGGCTTGCCGCGCGGCCGCATCATCGAGATCTACGGCCCGGAATCCTCCGGCAAGACCACTCTGGCGCTGCATGTGATCGCCGAGGCGCAGAAGTCCGGCGGCACCTGCGCCTTCGTCGACGCGGAGCATGCGCTCGATCCGGCCTACGCCAAGAAGCTGGGCGTGAATATCGACGACCTGCTGATCTCCCAGCCGGACGCGGGCGAGCAGGCGCTGGAGATCGCGGACACGCTGGTCCGCTCTGGCGCGATCGACGTTCTGGTGGTCGACAGCGTCGCGGCGTTGGTGCCGAGGGCCGAACTGGAAGGCGAGATGGGCGACAGCCATGTCGGCCTGCAAGCGCGGCTGATGAGCCAGGCGCTGCGCAAGCTCACGGGGTCGATCTCGCGCTCTCGCTGCATGGTGATCTTCATCAACCAGATCCGTCTGAAGATTGGCGTGATGTTCGGCAATCCGGAGACGACGACGGGCGGCAACGCGCTGAAGTTCTACGCTTCCGTGCGGCTCGACATCCGGCGAATCGGCGCGATCAAGGATCGTGACCAGGTGGTGGGGAACCAGACCCGCGTGAAAGTGGTGAAGAACAAGCTGGCCCCGCCGTTCCGCGTGGTCGAGTTCGACATCATGTATGGCGAGGGCGTCTCGAAGGTGGGCGAGCTGGTCGATCTCGGCGTGAAGGCTGGCGTGGTGGAGAAGTCCGGCGCCTGGTTCTCGCATGACGGCACGCGCATCGGGCAGGGACGGGAGAACGCCAAGAACTATCTGCGCGAGCATCCCGAGACGGCGGAC
>JBMLRS010000566.1:0-1012 GCA_049240905.1 Elsteraceae bacterium | reverse complement strand
AGCTTGCGCTTGGTGAAGATGCCGCTGATCCCCTCCGTCAGCTTGGAGGAGGAGCGCTTCAAACCCTGCTTGAGGCGTTGGAACCAGCTCACGCGGCGCGCGCCTCCAGCGCCAAGCCGCGCCGGCCGGTCAGCACCACGCGGCGCAAAGCCCCGGCGGCTCCGGCGAAATCGACCACTGGGGTCCAACGCTCGGTGCGGCCGGCGCCGTCCGCCTCGATCAGCAAATCGGCGGACTGGCCGATCTGACGATCGAGATGGCGGGCCAATTGCTGATCGCCGAGGGCGCGCAGCCGGGCCGCGCGCTCGCGGATCACCGGGCCGGGCAAGCCGGGGATCTTGGCGGCGGGGGTCCCGGGGCGGGCCGAATAGGGGAAGACGTGGAGGTATGTCAGGTCCGCGGCCTCGACCAGATCCATCGTGTCGGCGAAATGCTCTTCGGTTTCGGTCGGAAATCCTGCGATGAAATCGGCGCCGAACACCACGTCCGGCCGCAGGTCGCGCGCACGGCGGCTGGCTGCGATCACGTCCGCGCGCAGATGGCGGCGCTTCATGCGCTTTAAAATCAGATCGGCTCCGGCCTGGACGCTGAGATGGAGATGCGGCATCAGCCTTTGTTCCTCGGCCAGGGCGCGCCAGAGATCTTCGTCGATCTCCACCGGGTCGAGCGAGGAGAGGCGCAGGCGCGGCAGCTCCGGGACCAGCTTCAGGATGCGGCGGACCAGCTGGCCGAGGCTGGGCTTGCCGGGCAGGTCTGAGCCCCAGGACGTGACGTCCACCCCGGTCAGCACCACTTCCTTCAGCCCCTTGGCGGCCAGCTCGCGCACCTGCTCCACCACCGCGCCGGCGGGGACGGAGCGGCTGTTGCCCCGGCCATAGGGGATGATGCAGAAAGTGCAGCGATGGTCGCAGCCCTGCTGGACCTGCAGGAAGGCGCGGGTGCGCTCGCCGAAGCCGTCGGCCAGATGGGGCGCTGTCTCGCGCACGGCCATGATGTCGCTGACCAGCAGGCG
>JBMLRS010000565.1:0-1449 GCA_049240905.1 Elsteraceae bacterium | reverse complement strand
GACTGGGCGTGGCGCGCCAGGACCAGCACGCCGGAGGTGTCGCGGTCGAGGCGATGGACCAGACGCGGGCGCTCCGAATGGCCGAAGCGCAGCTCGTCCAGCATGCCGTCGAGATGCTCGTAAGTGCCGGTGCCGCCCTGCACCGCGAGGCCGGGCGGCTTGTTGATCACCAGGATGTCGTCGTCGCGGTGGAGGATCAGCTTCTTGAGCGTGGCGACCATCCGGTTCTCGCTCTCGCTGCGCGGCTTGGGCGGCAGCGGCGCCGTGCTGGACGGCAAGTCCAACGGCGGAATGCGGATCGCCTGGCCGGCGGCGATGCGGTCGGATGATTCCGCGCGCTTGCCGTCCAGCCGGATCTGGCCGGTGCGCAGCAGCTTCTCCAACCGGCCATGGGCCAGGGTCGGATAATGGCGCTTGAACCAGCGGTCCAGGCGGATCTCGGCGTCCGCCGGATCGACCGTGACGGTCTGGACCGAGGGACTTGTCATGATTTCTCTCCCGCGCGCTCGGCGCGTTTCTTGGCCCACCATTCCAGGCGCTTGGCGATCTCTCGCTCAAAGCCGCGCTCGACGGGCTGGTAATAGCTCTGCCTGGGCATGCCGTCCGGAAAGTAATTCTGGCCGGAGAAGCCGTCGGCGCTGTCGTGATCATACGCGTATCCGGCGCCATATCCCAGCTCCCCCATCAATTTCGTGGGCGCGTTGAGGATATGCAGGGGCGGAGACAGCGATCCGGTCTCCTTGGCGCTGCGCGCGGCGGACTTGAACGCCTTGTAGGCGGCGTTGGATTTGGGCGCCGTCGCCAGATACAGCACGGACTGGGCGATCGCCAGATCCCCCTCCGGGCTGCCCAGCCGCTCATAGGCCTGCCAGGCCAGCATCGCCTGCGACAGGGCCTGCGGATCGGCGAGGCCGACGTCCTCCACCGCGAAACGCACGAGGCGGCGGGCGACGTAATGCAGATCCTCGCCGCCCTGGACCATGCGCTGGAACCAGTAAAGCGCGGCGTCGGCGTCGGAACCGCGCAGGGACTTATGCAGCGCCGAGATCAGGTTGTAATGGCCGTCGCCGTCCTTGTCGTAGGCCGGCGCCCGCTTCTGCACCGCGGCGGTGAGGCCCGCGGGATCCAGGAGCTTGTTCGGGTCGAGCGAACCGAGCGTCTCCGCCAGCGTCAGCAGATAGCGCCCGTCGCCATCGGCCAGCGCGACCAGGGTCTCGCGCGCGCTCTCGGTCAAGGGCAGCGAACGGCCCATCGCCGCCTCCGCCCGCAGCATCAGTCCTTCCAGCGCCTCTGAATCCAGCCGCTTCAGGACGAAGACGGGGCAGCGCGACAGCAACGCGCCGTTCAGCTCGAAGGACGGGTTTTCCGTCGTCGCCCCGATCAGCACCACCGTGCCGTCCTCGACGACCGGCAGAAAACCGTCCTGCTGGGCGCGGTTGAAGCGATGGA
>JBMLRS010000564.1:0-2042 GCA_049240905.1 Elsteraceae bacterium | reverse complement strand
AATCCCGGCAAGTCTCGAGGACCGCATGTCCGACGTCAACTCGACCGATCCGGTCCGCGACCAGTATGAGGCCTATCCGTACCCTCTGCGGAACCCAGAGGATGAGCGGATCCGGCTGCTGGTGCGCGGCCCGGAGTTTCTGCCGCAGATCAATCATTTCGTGTTCGGCGGCCGACAGTCCTTCGGCGCGGGCTGCCGCATCCTGGTGGCCGGCGGCGGCACCGGCGACGAGACCGTCTTTTTCGCCGAACAACTGCGCGACCGCGGCGGAACCGTCACCTATCTCGACCAGTCCGAAGCGTCGATGGCGGTCGCCAAGCAACGCGTGGCGATGCGCGGCCTGACCAACGTCGAGTTTCGTTGGGGCCGGATCGAGGACGTCTCGCAAGAAGCCTTGGGATCTTTCGACTACATCCAATCGATCGGCGTTCTGCACCACATCGCCAACCCGGAATTGGGCGTGCAGCGGCTGGCCGCGCTGCTTCGGCCGGAGGGCGGCATGGGAATACTGCTCTACGCGCCGCATGGCCGACGTGGAAACTATCAGCTGCAAGACATGGCGAAGCTGGTGTTCGCCCCCGATCAGCCGCTGCCGTCGAAGGTCCGGGAGATGGTGAGCATCATCAGCTCCTTGCCGCCCGATCATCCCTTCTTCCGCGGCGCGGACCGCAACGCGACCATCGAGATGATCACCCGCGATCCGAACGAGCTGGTCGACATGGTGCTGCACGCCCGCGACCGCGCCTTTTCGGTTGGGGAGGTCTATGATTTTCTGGGTTCAGCCGGCCTTAACCTGATCGAGTTCGTGCCGTTCTCGGTCTATGAGCAGCACACCTCCGCCTACACGTTGTTCTACGATCCGCTCTCCTACATCACCGAGCCGACCCTGGCCGCGCGCATCGCCCAACTGCCCCGTCGCAAACGCCACGAGACGGCCGAGTTGATCAATGGCCGCATGGATCTCCACTGCTTCTACGCCGGCCGCACCGGGGGCGAAGAGGCGCGTTTGGAGGCTCCCGGCATGGTTCCCTTCTTTCTGCCGCAAGCGAAATGCTTCAGCGCGAGCGAGAAAGAGCTGACCATGACCGATTACTCAACCAAGCGCTTCACGCTCGCGATTTCTCCCCAGCAGAGGGCGCTGTTCGAGCTGATCGACGACAAGCGGACGGTCTCCGAGATCCTCGCCGAGGCTCAGGCGCGTCTGGCCCTGGCTGGCGTCCCGACCGGCGATCTCGGCAAACAGCTCGCCGATCTGTACGCGAATCTCCGAGGCTTCAACTGGATCGCCCTGCGCCACGCGTCCGTGAAGCCGTTCAGGAACTATGACCATCTCTATTACGTGAACGCCGGCTGGGTCGACCCGGAGGGCGCCTAAGCCGCCGCCCTGCCGCGAACGGTTGTCAGATCCGGCGTCGGGGATGCATCGTTCCACTCGTTCTCTGTCGGAGGCGCCCCATGCGCTCGATCGCATCGCATTTTTTCGTCGCAGCCGGGCCATCTCTCGGCCGCCTCTCGCCTAGGAACGGGTCGTGACGCAAGGGGATCTCGCCGCCGTCCGAGTCGTGGTGATCGGGGCGGGTCAGGCCGGCCACCAGCTCGCCGCCGCTGTCCGCGATCAGGGGATGACCGGTCCGGTGATCCTGATCGGCGACGAACCCCATCTTCCCTATCAGCGCCCGCCATTGTCGAAAGCCTATCAGGCGGCGGAGGCGATCGACGATCTGGGATTGGAGGAGCTCGCCTTCCGCCCGCCATCGTTCTTCGCCGAACGAAAGATCGACTTGCGCGTGAACCAGCGAGCGCGACGGATCGACCGCGCCCTCAACCGCGTGATTCTGGAGAGCGGCGAGGCCGTCGCCTACGACCATCTCGTGCTCGCGACCGGCTCTCGGAATCGCCGCCTGCCGATTCCGGGCATGGATCTCGACGGGGTGATGCAGTTGCGCGGTCTGGACGACGCGTTCGCCCTGCGGCGACGGCTTCGGTCGGCGCGACGGGTGGCGGTGATCGGGGCCGGGTTCATTGGGCTGGAATGCGCGGCG
>JBMLRS010000563.1:0-2692 GCA_049240905.1 Elsteraceae bacterium | reverse complement strand
CAGTCACCGAGGCCGTGACCGGCCTCGATCTGGTGGAGTGGCAGATCCGCGTCGCTCAAGGCGAGCCCTTGCCGTTGAAGCAGTCGGAGATCACCTGTCGCGGCCATGCGGTCGAGGTCCGGCTCTACGCGGAGGATCCGTTCCGCGGATATCTGCCGCAGGCCGGCCGCATCACCCATCTCAGCCTGCCCGATCGGCAAGCCGACGTACGGATCGACACCGGCGTGCGCTCGGGCGATGTGGTCTCCGTCTATTACGACCCGATGATCGCCAAGATCATTTCCTGGGGCGCGAGTCGTTCCCAGGCCTTGGGCCGGATGGCGGCGTCGCTGCAGGCGACCGAAGTGGTCGGGCTGCAGACCAATCTCGATCTCCTGTCCGCGATCATCGACCATGAAGAGTTCGAGGCCGGCCCCGTGGACACCGGCTTCCTCGCCCGCAACGCCGAGATCCTGATGCCGCCGCCAGGCGAGGCCGACAGCCGGACTCTGGCGCTGGCCGTGCTTGGATTGCTGCTGGAGGAGAGGGCCGCGGCGGCCAAGAGCGCCGCCGAGTCGGGCGACCCGCATTCGCCCTGGGCGATGGTCAATGGTTGGCGGCTTAATCGCTCGGCGGAGAATCGGGTGCTGCTGCGCGACGGCGAGCGCGAGGTGACGGTGAGCGTCGGCTTCCGAGGCGACGGCTTCAGGTTCGACCTTCCCGGCGGAACCATGGACGTGCTGGGATCGCTGGGGCCGGACGGCGCGCTTTCCGCCGCGCTCGACGGGGTGCGCTTCAAGGCGCGGGTGATCCGGCAGGGGGAGCAGCTCACCGTGCTGCATGGCGGCCAGCATTGGCGGCTGGCGCTGCATGATCCGCTGATCGCTCGCACCGCCCGGGCGGAGGCGGCGGGCCGGCTGGTGGCGCCCATGCCGGGCAAGCTGGCCGCGGTGCGGGTGGCGGTCGGCGAGGCCGTGCAGGCTGGGGCGGTGGTCGCCGTGGTCGAAGCGATGAAGATGGAGCATCGCGTGCTCGCCCCGCGCGATGGCGTCGTGGCGGCGATTCTCCACGCCGTCGGCGATCTCGTGGATGAAGGGGCCGAGCTGCTGACCTTGGAGGCGGAGTGAGCGCAACAGCGGTTCGAATCGTCGAAGTCGGCCCGCGTGACGGGCTGCAGAACGAAAAGGCGCTGGTTCCGACCGCGACCAAGATCGCCCTCATCGATCGGCTGATAGCGTCGGGGCTTGGAATCGTCGAGGCCGGCAGCTTCGTGTCGCCGAAATGGGTGCCGCAGATGGCGGACACCCGTGAGGTGCTGGCCGGAATTGGCCCGGCGCCGGGCGTGCGTCTGCCGGTCCTGGTCCCGAACCTCAAAGGGCTGGAGGCGGCGGCGAACGCGCCGCGGGTGGACGAGATCGCCGTTTTCGCGGCGGCCAGCGAGGCCTTCAGCCAGCGCAATCTCAATTGCTCGATTGAGGAGAGCCTGGAGCGCTTCAGGCCCGTGGCGGAATCGGCGATCTCACGCGGCTGGCGCGTGCGCGGCTATGTCTCCTGCGTGCTGGGCTGTCCCTATCAGGGGGAGACGCCGGTGGAGGACGTTCGGCGGGTCGCCGACTCGCTGCGCGCCATGGGCTGCTATGAGATTTCGCTCGGCGACACGATCGGGGTCGGCACGCCGGCGAAGGCGCGCCGCGTCGTCGAACAGGTGGCGAGAAGCGTGGGAATGGAGCGCGTCGCCGTGCATTTTCACGACACCTACGGGCAAGCGCTGGCCAACATCTACGCCTGCCTGGAGGCGGGGGTGAGGGTGGTCGACAGTTCGGTCGCCGGGTTGGGCGGCTGCCCCTACGCCAAGGGGGCGACCGGCAATGTGGCGACCGAGGATGTGGTCTACCTGCTCGAAGGGCTCGGCTTCGACTCCGGCGTCGATCTGCGGCGGTTGGCGGAAACCGGCCATTGGATCAGCGCGGAGCTTGGTCGCAAGAGCCAAAGCCGGGTTGCGCGCGCCTTGTTCCCGGACGCTTGAAGGCTTAATCCAGTGACGATTCACCTGATAAGGCTCTGCGTCGGCGTCGGCGACATCGAGCATTTGCGGCGGATTCAAGCCAATCGCAGCGCGACGCCGGAAGGCTTCCGCGAACCCTACGCGACCACCCGGCGCACGCCCACGCGCGCGGCCGAATTGCTGGATGGCGGCTCGCTCTATTGGGTGATGAAAGGCCATGTCATGGTGCGCCAGCGGATCCTGGGCGTGGAGACGGTGAGCGATTATGAGGGAAAACCCACTTGCCTTTTGACGCTCCATCATGTTCTTGTCCCGACCCTGCCGGTGACGCAGCGGCCCTTCCAAGGGTGGCGGTATCTCCCTGTGCAGGCGGCGCCGCCGGATCTGGCGACGTTGGGGGAAGGGGCGGCCGAGCTGCCTCCCGACCTAGCCGCTGAGTTGAATGAGTTGGGCCTTCTCTGAAAAGTTTTTTGAGAAAGCGCTTTACAAGTTCGGCGGCAAACAATAGATTGGTTGCTCGCTGATGACGGAGACGTCGTCGCCGACAAGTTTCGAACCGCTAAAAAGCTGGTTCAAACGCCATCTAGCAGAAGCGGTTTCGCCGTGGACGCTCTGGGATCGAGTAATCGATTTTCCCGGACAGGATGGTTCGCTCTTTTACAAGTATGGCGAGAGGGAAGGGATGCGCGGGCGGCGGCGTTGAAACGC
>JBMLRS010000562.1:9274-20802 GCA_049240905.1 Elsteraceae bacterium | reverse complement strand
AGAACTGCCACATCAAGCCTTTGCAGGCGCTGCCGGGCGTGGAGGTCGTCGCTGTCGCGGACCTGCGGCCGGCGCTCTGCGCGTCCGTAGGCGAGGCGCTGGCCATTCCCCACCGATACCCGTCGCACGCGGCGCTGCTGGCGCATCCAGGGCTTGACGCCGTCGTCGTCGTGACCCGTCCGCAGGCGACCGGTCCAGTGGTGTTGGACTGCCTGGATCGCGGCGTTCATGTGCTGTCCGAAAAGCCGATGGCTCACGCCCTGTCGCAGGCGCGACGGCTGAGCGAGCGGGCGCGGGCGGGGCAGGTTTACGCCGTCGGGTTCATGAAGCGGTGCGATCCCGGCGTCTTGCGCGCCCGCCGGCTGATCCAGGAGACGCGGGCGGATGGGCGCTGGGGCGCACTGGTCAGCGTGCAGGCGTGGAGCGAGGCCGGGGACTCAGGCGACGGGGTTTCCCATTACGCCATGACCGCCGAGCCGCGCCCCGACGGATTGACGCTCTGGCCGCTGGCTCCTGATTGGCTGGATCCGTCGCGGGTGAAGGACTTCGCCGCCTTCTGCAACGTGCACAGCCATATGATCAACCTGCTACCCTGGCTGATGGCGGCCTCGGTCGATGTCGAGGCCGCCGACGCGACCGGCGCGGACCGGCAGACGGCGCGCGGCAGGATTGGAGACGCGGCCCTGACCTTAAGCTTCTTTGACGGCAAGCATGGCGCCTGGCGCGAAGGCTTTCTGATTCGGTTCGAGGGCGGACAGATCCGTCTGGATCTGCCGGCCCCTTTCGATCGCGCGGCGACCGCGCAGGCGCGGATCCAAGCCGCGGGGGAAGCCGCGCCAAGCCTCCTGCCTCTCGAGGAGACCGGCTGGGCCTTCGACCGCCAGTCTGCGGCCTTCGTCGCAGCTTGCCGCGGCGCGGCCCCTCCCCCGATGGATGGGCGAGACGGCCCGGCCGATCTTGACTTGACTGAAACACTCTGGCGCAGCGCCGCGAAGCCATTGGGAAGGGCTCAGGAATCATGACCGAATATCTGCATCGTCCCCTCGATTCCTGCGCCTTGTGCGGATCCGCCGATCTGCTGCTGGTCGCGCCCTTGGCCCCGATGCCGATCGCCACGCCGAACTTCAAGGAGATCGCCGATCCCGCGCTGGCGGCGGCGGCGATCCAAGGGGTGCCGTTGGACCTGATGGTCTGCAAGAGCTGCGGCCAACTTCAGGTCGGGCAGGTGGGCAATCCGGAGCTGCAATATCGCGACTATGTCTACACGACCTCGCTGTCGCTGGGTTTGGCGGATCACTTCCGCAAGCATGTCTCCGCGACGCTGGACCGGCTGCGCCCGCCGCCGGGCGGGTTGGTGCTGGAGATCGGCTCCAACGACGGGACCTTGCTGAGCTTCTTCAAGGAGCGCGGATTCCCGGTGCAGGGCGTCGATCCGGCGCGTGCGATCGCGGCGCAGGCGACCGCTCGCGGCACGCCGACCCGCGCGGAGTTCTTCGGCTTGGCTTGCGCGCGCTCGATCGTCGCCGAGATCGGGACGGCGGAGTTGATTCTGGCGAACAACGTGATCGCCAACATCGCCGACCTGCGGGATTTCTCCCAGGGCATCAAGACGGTGATGGCGCCGAAGGGCGCCTTCGTGTTCGAGACGCAGTATGGGGCCGACGTGATCGACCATCTGCTGGTCGACACGATCTATCACGAGCATATCTCCTATTTCATGATCCGCCCCCTGCGCGATCACTTCAAAAGCCTGGGGTTGGAGCTGTTCGACGTGGAGCGGATCCCCACCAAGGGCGGCTCGATCCGGGTCAGCGTCCAGCATGCCGGCGGCGGCCGCCCGGTTGCGCCGATCGTCGGGGAGCTGATCGCCCAGGAGGAAGCCGCGGGGATGTTCGGGCCGGCCTACTATCAGCCCATGCTGAACCGGATCGAGGCGCTGAAGGCCCGCCTGCAGGCGATGGCCGAGGCCGAGCGCGCGGCGGGATATAAGGTCGCCGGCTATGGCGTTTCGGTCGGGACCTTGACGATGCTGGCCCAGTTCGGCTTGACCCATCTGATCGACGTGCTGATCGACGACGATCCCAACAAGCCGGGCCTTCTGGAGGGCCCAGGTTATTCGATCCCGGTGCGCCGGGCCGACGCCCTGGCCGATCAGAACGCTCGCCTCTGCGTCGTCTTCGCCTGGCGTTACGCCGACGCCATCGTGGCCAAGCAGGCGGCCTGGCGCCAGTCGGGAGGGCGCTTCATCGTGCCCTTGCCGGACATCCGAACGATCTGATCTGGACGGCCTGCGCCCATGAAGTCGCTCCAGACGGTGCTGACGGACTACGCCTTCGGCCTTGGACAGGCGGGCAAGATCGCGCAGACGGTCGCCCCGCTCTATGCGGCGAAGCTTTTTGGCGGGTCGGTCAGGGCTGACGAGATCGCCAACGTCGTCGGGTGGGCTTTGGCGGACCAAGCGATCAAGGCGATCGAGGACCGGAAGCTGGCCGACGCGCAGGGGTTGGCTTCCCTGGGCCTCGCCGTCGCCGCCGACAACGTGAAATGCCTCTACGCCTTATGCGCCGCGTTGGAGCGCGCCAATCTGCCGGCGCTCGCGAACTTGGCGCGACGGTTTGACGAGCATGCCGTCTCCATGGACGCCCCGATCAGGCTGAGGGCGCTTCAGTTCCTGTCGAGCGCCATCTTTGGCCCCGAGCGCAGGGGATCGTTGGTCGATGTCCGCGACTTGGAGCGGCGCCTCTCGGCGCTGTTGAACGACCATCCGGGTTTGAAGGAGGCGGAGGAACTGCTCGCCGTGGCGCGGCGCGAGATGTCGGCTTTCCCTGAGCCTTCCGCGCCGACGCGCCCGTTGGGGGCGACCGAGGCGGTCAACCAGTCGTTGGCCGACATTTATCGCCGCGGCGCCGACAGCTGCGCGCTCAACGACGACGGCGAGATGGCGGCGGCCTTCTGCGCGGGGCTTCTCTGGGCGGCGCAGGCCCAACCGCACGACGCCGATCGCCGGCGCGGCGCGCTGCGCGAGATCAGACAGGCGGTCGATGAAGCCGCCGACGCCTCTGACGATGCGGCTGTCGCGCGCATGGCCATGATCGTGGCGATCGACCCCGATATGGGGACGCTGGCCGCGTTGATGCAGCGGCTTTGGGATCGCGACGACCGCGAAGGCATGAGGGCGGCGGCGGCCATCGGCCTCGATCTCAAGCCCGAGGATAACGCCGAGTGGGTTAATGTGGCGCATCTCTCGCAGATCGCGCGGCTGGCCGCCGAGCGCCCGGAACTGGATCGAGCCGGGCTGGAGGCCGCTGCGATCGAAGCCGTGATCGAGAAGACCGATCGGCTTCTCGCCGAAAGCCCGGAACGCAGCGCGCTGCGCGCCGCCCGCACGTTCCTGGCGTCGAGACATCGGAAATACGGCGTCCTGTGGCGGGACTGCAAGATCCTGCTCGACGAGATGAAGACAAACCGGAGTTTGGAGCAGATCTATTCAAACGTGATTTCGCGTCAATGCATGTTCTTGCGCAAAGTCCGCGACGTCGGACAGTTGCGCCAGATCGTAGACTATATTTTTGAGGATGAAAGATCGATCCAGGCGGAGAAGGAGTTCCTGTTCTATTACTGCGCCAGTTTTGGGTGCATGGAGCTCGCTTATGAGGTCGCCGCGCGGCTGGCCGAAACAACCCCGCCCTGGGGCGCGCTGGCCTATCTGCGCGACTTCATGCGCGTCACGGATCAGCGCCCGGCGGCGGTGTTCGGTCGGCCGCGGACGGGCAAGCGCCTGATCTACGGCAATCTTGTTTGCTGGGGCGAGACGTTCATTGAAAAGATGGCGTGGTCCAGCTTGCCGTCGCTGATGTCGCCCAGGAACATCCCGGCCTTGGTCAAAGAGAATGACGTCGTCATCGACGTCATTACGCACCAAAGCAATGTTGAGGACCTGGTCAACTTGCCGGAGCTGAAGCTGCTTTCCGAACTGTGCGAGATACGGATCTATTGCTTTCCTTATTTCGCAGAATTCTTTGAATGGTCTCGTTCGCTGCCCTACATCGTGTTCGGGCATGCGCAGCATTTTTCCGTGCTGCGAGCGCAGCAGGATGACGCCGACGTCTTGGTGCTTTCGGCGGACGTGGTCTATGCGGACGGTTGCTTTGAATTCGTCGCGCGCCATGTCAGCGACGAACCGCGCGCCTTGTTCTATGACGGCCTGAATTGCTCCCAGACGCCTCTGCGCGAGCGCTTGGCCCCGCACCGCGTCAATTCCGTGCTGACGGTCGACGCGAAGACCCTCGCGGAGTTCGCGGTGCAGACGATGAAGCCGATCCTGCAGCAAAGCTTCTTCAGCAAGACCGGTCAGTCCACGAAAGTCTCCTCGCCGGCGATCATCCTGCGCAAATCCTTCGGCTTCCGCGTCTATGGCGGGATGCAGGGGGTCGCGTACGTCTCCGCGGCGGGGTTGAGAGGATTGACGGGGTTTGACCATCTGACGCTCGAGGGCGTCTGCTCCGAGGTGATCCTGAACAAGCTCACGCCCGAGCAGATCATCGTCCGGAAAACGACCGACGACATCCTTTGGGTCGAACTCGACGACAATGATCGGATCGACTCAATCCCGCTCGGCGAAGCGATGGTCAGCCATGTCGACGCGGTGAAGAACTTCTTCCTGGGCTATTCGCGCTGCCTGCGGCGGTTCCAGCTGTTCGAGATGGCGGTGGATTGTCATGTCGGCGGGCTGACCTACGGCGATGAGATCGACGACGAGACCGAGCGCAAGTTCCTGGATGACCTTCGGCGTCTCCGTCTCACCGACCCGGTGTTCACGGAGTTGTGCCAACCCTGAGTCGGATTCGCGACCGGCGGCGGCGTCCGGAGCCATGGGCGGTGCGCGCGGCATGAGAGCGCGGCGCCGAGCGGCGGGGCTTCCTTGCGCGCCGCGTCAGGCTGGTGTACCCGAGAAGCAGGCGCTGTCGAGCGCCGCTCCCGAATAGGAAAAAGGCCAAGATGCTGGGACCGATCTACCATGTGATCGACATGCTGCTGTCAGGATACTCCATCATCATCTTGGTTGGCGCGGTCTTGAGCTGGCTGGTGATGTTCGGGGTGGTGAACCGGCATAACCAAGTCGTCTACGTGATCGGCGACTTCTGTCATCGACTGACCGAGCCTGTGCTGGCGCCGATCCGGCGGGTTGTGCCGTCGGTCAGCGGCGTGGATCTGTCGCCGATGGTTCTGCTGATCGTGATTTATCTGATCCGCTCCTACCTGCCGATGTTGTTCTTCTAGGGTCGGCGATGGACGCGCGAATCATCGACGGCAAAGCGCACGCGGCCGCGCTGCGCGCTCAGATCGCGGCGGAGGTGGCGGCCGCGCGGGCGGCCGGCCGCCGCGCGCCCGGATTGGCGGTCGCTCTGGTCGGAGAAGACCCCGCGAGCCAGGTCTATGTGCGAAACAAGGCGGCCCAGACGGTTGAAGCCGGCATGGAATCCTTCGAGCATCGCCTGCCCGCGAGCACGACGGAGGCCGAATTGCTGGCGCTGATCGCGCAGTGGAACGCCGATCCGAAGATCGACGGCATCCTGGTGCAGTTGCCGCTGCCGCCGGCGATCAACGCCGCAAAAGTGCTCGAGGCGATCGATCCGGCCAAGGACGTGGACGGCTTTCACCCGATGAACGTCGGCCGCTTGGCGATCGGGGCGACCGCGTTGGTTCCTTGCACGCCGCTCGGTTGCCTGCTGATGCTCCGCTCCGAGTTGGGCGACCTCGCCGGGCTTCAGGCCATCGTCCTGGGGCGCTCCACCATCGTCGGGCGGCCGATGGCGGCGCTGTTGCTGCAGGAGAGCTGCACGGTGACGATCGCGCACTCCAAGACCCGGCATCTGCCGGAGGTCACGCGTCGCGCCGACATCGTGGTGGCGGCGATCGGGCGTCCGCAACTGGTCACGGGGGCCTGGATCAAGCCGGGGGCGACGGTGATCGACGTCGGCATCAACCGGATCGCGACCGCCGAGGGCAAGACGCGCCTGGTGGGCGACGTCGACTTCGACTCCGCGCGCGCGGTGGCCGGCGCCATCACGCCGGTGCCGGGCGGCGTCGGGCCGATGACCATCGCCTGTCTGCTGCGCAACACGCTGACCGCCTACAAGCGCCGCGAGGGCTTGCCCGAGTGATTCGCGTCAGGGCCTGCCTGTTCGACGCATACGGCACCCTGTTCGACGTTCACTCCGCCGTCTCGTCTCTGGCGTCGCGGGTCGGTCCCAAATCGAGCGAGGTCAGCGCGCTCTGGCGTCAGCGTCAGATCGAATACAGCTGGTTTCGCACCATGCTCGGGCGGCATGCGGATTTCGCGTCCGTCACCGCCGACGCGCTGGACTACGCGCTCGCCGTTCATGGCGTGGTCGACCCGACGCTGCGCGAGGATCTTCTGTCGGCCTACCGCCGTCTCTCCGCTTATCCGGAAGTTCCCTCGATGTTGGATCAACTGCGCGCCGCAGGTTTGCGGACCGGCGTGTTGTCGAATGGCGCGCCGGAAATGTTGGGCGCGGCGATCGCCGCCGCCGGGCTGGACCAACGCTTCGACGCCGTCCTTTCGGTCGAGAGCGTCGGGGCCTTCAAGATCGACCGCCGGGTCTATCAGTACGCCGTCGACGCGATGGGGCTGCCCGCGCGGGAGATCGCGTTCCAATCCTCCAACGCCTGGGACGCGGCGGCGGCGGCCGACTTCGGCTTCGTCGTGCACTGGATCAACCGCGCCGGCCTGCCGCGCGAATATGAGTGGGCAGGCCCTGTGACCGAGTTGAAGGACCTTTCGGCTCTGCCGCGCGCGATTGGACTTTAGCCCGCGCGCACCTGCCCGAGGAATTGATCGACTTCGCTGCGCAGCGTGGCGGCCTGTTGGTTCAGGCCTGAGCTGGCGTCGAGCAATTGACCGGCGGCCTCGCCTGTCGCGCTGGTGGCGCGGCTGACTTCGACGATGGTTCGGGAAACGTCCTCCGTGCCGCGCGCGGCCTCCTCGACGTTGCGCGCGATCTCCGCAGTGGCGGCGGACTGCTCGGTCACGGCGGCGGCGATCGTGCCGGCGATCTCGTTCACCGTTCCCACCGTCGCGCCGATGCCGCGGATCGCGGTGACGGCGGCTGACGTCGCCGACTGCATGTCATGGATCTGGCCGCTGATCTCCTCGGTCGCTTTCGCGGTTTGATTGGCCAGATTCTTCACTTCCGAGGCGACGACGGCGAACCCCTTGCCGGCGTCTCCGGCGCGGGCGGCTTCAATCGTGGCGTTCAGCGCCAGCAGATTGGTTTGCGAGGCGATCTGCGTGATCAGATCGACCACGCGGCTGACCTTGTCCGCAGTCGCCGCCAGGCTTTCGACCGTGCGGTCGGTCTCTTCGGTTTCGTGGACTGCGCGCAGCGTGGCGGCGGCCGCCAGTTCGATCTGCCGTCCGATCTCTGAAATGGAGCTGGTCAGTTCCTCCGCGGCGGTCGCGATGGTTTGCAGGTTGTTGCTGGCCTCTTCGGCCGCGCTGGCGACGAGGATGGTCTGGCGCGAGGCGTCCTCGGCGGCGGCGGAGACGGTGCGCGCGCTCATCTGCATGTCGCCGGCCGAGCCCGCGACCGCCTCCGCGACGCCCAGGACGTCGCGTTCGAAGGCGTCTGCCAGACGCATTTGGCCGGTGATGACGGAACAAGTGAGCATCGGGCCGAGATAGACGCCCTCCCGGTCATGCACCGCCGAAGCCCGCAGATCCAGCGTCTCCGAGCCGATCTGAATTTTCCCGCGCCAGGGCAATTTCGATGGGTCGGCGAGTTCGGCTTCATGCGCCGCCAGATCCGGATGCAAGGCGGTGATCGCGCTGCCGACCAGGGCGTCGCCGCTGACGGGCAGATGGTCTCCCAACCCTCTCAGCAGGGCTTCGGCCTCCTTGTTCAGATAGTTGATCGCAAGCCCGTTGCGCGCGTCGGCGGTGAGGGCGGGGGTCGGCATGTCCTCGACCATCTGCTTCAGGCGGAAGGCCTCGGCCACGGTCGCGCGCAGGGAACCCATCGCCGTCATCAAGGCGCCGATCTCGTCCTTGCGACGGGTGGCCGGCACTTCGACGCTGCTGTCTCCCTCCGCCAGCGTGGCGGCGATGCTGGTGACCCGGCGGATCGGACGCGCCAGCGCCGTCGCGATCCCGACGGCGATCGCCAGGCCAAGCGCGAAGGCGAGGGCGGTGGCGATTGGCAAGGCCATCGTGACGTCGGCGACGACCCGGCCGAAACGCGCGTCTTCGGCGTCCTGCTGGTCGCCGAACAGGGTCCAGAGGGTCAGGATCGCGTCGCTCATCTTCTTGAGGTTCGCGGTCATCCGGTCTTTCTCGGCCAGATGCAGACCGTCGACCTCCAGGACGGCGCGGTCGAATGCGGTACGGTAGGCGCCGACCTCCGCTTCGATCTTGTCGAGGGCCGCGTCGGCGTCTGAACTCGGCATCTTGCGCAGCTGTTCGACCGTCGCCTCCAGCGCGGCGCGCGTCTGCTCGATGTCCTCCGGCGCTTCAGCGAACAGCCAGCGGCTCGCCAGCGCCTGAGCGCGCAGGAAGCTCCCGTCGATCTCCGCGAAGCCGCGCGCGACCTTGGGGTCCTCCAACGACTTCAGGGTTTCGTTGAACAGGCTGGAGACCCGGTCGCCGCGCTTGAACATCTCCTCGCGCAGCAGCTTGAGCAGCGCGTCGAGCTGTTCGACATAAAATTCAAAGCCGCTGTTCAACGCCGCGCCCGCTGGCGCCGCGACGGCGAACGCGCTCTTCTGAGCGGGATCGGCCAACGCCTGCTCAAGTTCGGCGGACGCCGCCAGCGCGGCCTTGACATGGACGCGCGCAACCTCCGCGGCGGCGGGGGCGCGCGATCCGGTGAAGGCTGCGATCGCCCGGTTGGCGCGCTCCACTTCGATCTGCGCCTTGTTGGCCTTGTCGAACAAGTCGCTGACCGCGGTGGAACGGTCGAAGCCCTGCTTCATTTCATCGACGGACCGGTAGGCGTAGAGAGCCAGCCCCGCCAGCAGAACCAAGATCAACGAGAAGCCGGCGACAATCTGCTTGCCGATGGACACGCGTGTGAAAAGCGAGAACATTTTGCGAATCCTATCGGTATAATTGTGGAGGGCGGAATTCCGCGCTCGATAACCATATAACCAAAATTATATAGAATCTCAAGAAGCCGACCGGCCGCTTCCCCGCGAACGGGGCGCGGAGGAACCGACCCGGTGTACCCGTCCGGCCGCCTGTGCTATCCCCCTGCCTCTTTATGACCTTGGGCGGATAGCAGACCATGGCGGCGGATGGGTTGGCCAATCGGTACGAATTTCAGGAAGTCGAAGCGCGGCGCGACGAAGCGTGGCGGCAGGGCGGGGTCTACGCCTGGAACGCGGTGGAGCCGCGCGACGGCGCCTTCATCATCGACACGCCGCCGCCGACCGTCTCCGGCACGCTGCATATCGGCCATGTGTTCAGCTACACCCAGACCGACATCATCGCGCGCTTCCAGCGCATGCGCGGCCGCAACGTGTTTTATCCCATCGGGTTCGACGACAACGGCCTGCCGACCGAGCGGTTGGTGGAGAAGGTGCGCGACATCAAAGCCACCAGCATGAGCCGCGAAGCCTTCATCGCGATCTGCAACGAAGTGGTGGTGGACGCCGAAGCCGAGTTCCGCGACCTGTTCAAGCGGATCGCGCTGTCGGTCGATTGGAGCCTGGAATATCAGACGATCAGCGCCTTCTCGCGCAAGATCAGCCAGATGTCCGTGCTGGATCTCTATCGCAAGGGCCATCTCTATCGCCGTCCCGAACCCAGCTTGTGGGATCCGGCGGACCGCACCGCGCTGGCCCAGGCCGAGATCGTGGACAAGGAGCTGGATGGCGTGATGCACGACGTCCGCTTCGCGCTGGAGGGCGGCGGGGATTTGACCATCGCCTCAACCCGGCCGGAGTTGCTGGCGGCTTGCGTCGCGGTGATGATCCATCCGGAAGATCCGCGCGCCGCCGGCCTGAAGGGCCGCAAGGCGATCACGCCCTTGTTCGGCGTCCCTGTGCCAATCATCGAGGATGACCGCGTGAACCCTGAGAAGGGCACGGGCATGGTCATGTGCTGCACCTTCGGCGACACGACCGACATCGACTGGTGGAAGCGCTATCAGCTGCCGCTGCGCATCGTGGTCGATCTGTCCGGTCGCCTCACGCCGTTGGACGGGCTGGGCGGGGCGGATTGGCCGAGCGTCGACGTCGAGCGCGGCCGCGCCTTCGGGGCGGAGCTCGCCGGCCTCACCGCCAAGCAGGCGCGCAAGAAGATCGCCGATCTCCTGAAGGACGACGGCGCGCTGCTGAAGGCGGAGCCGATCCGCCACACCGTGCCTTGCGCCGAGCGCTCCGGCGCGCCGCTGGAGATCCTGGTCACGCCGCAATGGTTCGTGCGTCTGCTGGACAAGAAGGACGAGCTGATCGAGATCGGCCGCCGCATCGACTGGCGGCCGGAATTCATGCGCGAGCGCTATGAGAGCTGGGTCACCAATCTGAAATGGGACTGGTGCATCAGCCGCCAACGCTATTTCGGCGTGCCGCTGCCGTTCTGGTACTCCAAGCGCCCGGGCGAGGAAGGCAAGATCCTGGCCCCGCATCCCGACGATCTGCCGGTCAACCCGCTGGTCGATCTGCCGCGCGGCTATTCCCGCGAGGAAGTGGAGCCGGATCACGACGTGATGGACACCTGGGCCACCAGCTCGGTCTCGCCGCAGCTCAACAGCCACGCGATCACCCCGGAGCTGAGCGTGGACATGGACCGCCACGCCCGGCTGTTCCCGGCGCATCTGCGCCCGCAGGCGCATGAGATCATCCGCACCTGGGCCTTCTACACCATCGCGAAATCGATGCTGCATGAAGGCAAGGCGCCGTGGGAGACGACCGCGATCAGCGGCTGGTGCCTCGCGGAAGACCGCACCAAGATGTCGAAATCCAAGGGCAACATCGTCAATCCGATCGGCCTGTTGGACAAGTTCGGCGCGGATCCCGTGCGCTACTGGACCGCAACCTCGCGCCTGGGCCAGGACACCGCCTTCTCGGACAACGTGCTGCAGAACGGCAAGCGGCTGGTCACCAAGCTGTGGAACGCCTCGCGCTTCGTCGCCGGCCATCTGGACAATCTGGCCGATCGCGCCAGCCTGGGCGACGCCGCGGCCGACGTGAAAGCCGGGCGGATCAAGGGCGCGCTGGATCAGGCGATTCTCGCCCGGCTCGGCGCGCTGATCGAGACCGTCACCACCCATTTCGAGGCCTATGACTACGCCGACGCGCTGCGCGAGACGGAGCGCTTCTTCTGGGACGGCTTCTGCGACAATTACCTGGAGCTGGTGAAGAACCGCGCCTATGGCGAGGTCGGCGACGCCGAGGACCGGCAAAGCGCGATCCGGACGCTCTATTATGTGTTGGACGCGGTGCTGCGCCTGTTCGCGCCCTTCACGCCTTTCGTCACCGAAGAGCTGCATGAGGCGATCTTCCAGGGT
>JBMLRS010000562.1:0-9264 GCA_049240905.1 Elsteraceae bacterium | reverse complement strand
CCCGACGCGACCAAGTTCCCGGCCAATCCCGGCGCGATGGAAGCGGCCGACCGCGTGGTCGCCGTGCTGACCGGCGTGCGTCGTTTCCGCTCCGCAAACGGCATGGCGTTGAACGCGCCGCTGTCGCAGCTGGCGCTCAGCGCGCCGGTCGATCTCGCCGACGCCTGGCCCGACCTGCGCCGGACGATCAATCTCGCCGCCGAAGCGCTATCGGACTATGCGTCTTTGGACGCCGAGCCGACGGAAGCGGAGGAAGGCGGCCTCGCCGTGAAGGTGGTCGCCTAGGAGGCGGGCGTCGATGCCGAAGAAGGAGCCGCCGAAGCCGCAAGGCCCGTTCAGCGGATTCAATCCGCAGGCTGTCGCCTTCTTCGACGGTCTGGCTGCGAACAATGAGCGGGACTGGTTTCTCGCCCAGAAGGCGGTCTATGAGGCGGAGGTCAAAGGGCCGATGGGCGCGCTGGTCGACGCGCTGGCCTTCGCCTTCGCCGCCCATGACATTCCCTTGCAGGGCACGGCCAAGCAGTCGCTGTTCCGGATCAACCGCGACGTCCGCTTCTCCAAGAACAAGGACCCCTACAAGACCAACGCCGGGGCGGTGCTGTCGCGTGACGGAACCAAGACCGGGCGGGGCGTGCTGTATTTCCAGATCGGCCAGACTGGCGCGGCTTTCATGGCGATGGGTTTCTATGCGCCTGAGCCTGAAGAACTGGCGGCGATGCGCCAGTTGATCGCCTCATCGTCGGATCGTTGGCTGAAGCTCGTGGCGGGTCTCGAGAAGGCGGGTCTGCCCCTCTCCCACGAGGACGCGCTGAAGCGCCTGCCGAAGGGTTTTGAGGAGCATGCCGACGAGCCCTACGCCGACCCCTTGAAGCTAAAGGATTTCGTGATCCGCCGGAAGGTCGCCGACGCGGATCTGCAGGACCCCGATCTGGTGCGCCGCATCCTGGCCTTCACTCAGCAGGGCATGCCGCTGCTGGAGTTCGTGTGGAGCGCGCTGGCCCGGCGTTGAGCCTCAACAGGCGGACAAAGCCTTCAGCTTCGCCTTTCCGTTCGGCTCCGCCACCAGCACATGGCTGGGCGGCACCTGTTTCCAATGGCCGCGCACTTCGTCCAGCGGTTCGGACACGATGATGGTGTCGCCGCCTTCGACCGACCAGTAGAGGCTGGGCGGCGAGGGATCGCTCGCGTGGCGCACGGCGAAGACGCGCACGCCGTCGGAGAAGGCGGCGGTCATGCGGAAGGGCTCTTCGATCTCGGCGCGCTTCATCTCCTCCAGGATCACGTCCAGCGTGCGCCGCAAGGCGCCGATCGGGTCGTCAATCAGTCCGAAATGGATCATCAACACGAAGAACAGCTCGGAATCGGTGGTGCCGTGGCGATGCTCGTAAAGAGCGTCTGGAATCAGCGCGTCCAGCCTCCGCCGGATCTTGCTGTAGCCGCCGATCTGGCCGTTATGCATGAACAGCCATTGGCGGTAGTGGAAGGGGTGGCAATTGTCGCGGCTGGTGGCCGTGCCCGTCGACGCGCGGACGTGAGCGAAAAACAGGCCGGAGCGAATCTGATGCGCCAGGGATTTCAAATTGCTGTCGTTCCAGGCCGGCAGCACGTCGCGGTAGATGCCAGGGGTCGGGCGATCCGCGTACCAGCCGACGCCGAAGCCGTCGCCGTTGGTCGCCACCTTCGCCTTGCGGGCGTGCAGGCTCTGCTCGATCAGGGAGTGCTGCGGTTCGAACAAGAGCTTTTCGAGGTGAATCGGCGCGCCGCTGTAACTTAACCACCGACACATGGTTGGCTTCCTCCAGGTCACTTTTGCGTAACCATGGTCGGGGCGTCGGCGCGCCGTCAATAAATGCTGGAAAGTTTCTGAAAGGTACGCGAAATGTTCGATTTAACATAAGTGTTTAGTAAAATTTGTTTCCGCGCGAAAAGCACGTGGCCGCTCTTGCCTTGCCGGCGGTTCCATGGTGCGCTTGCGGCGAACGAATGGAGACGATGATGACCACCGCCCTGATCAACGCCGACATCGACGCCGCCCTCGCTGAAGCCCGTGAGAATTTCACGCGCGCGAACCCCAAAAGTTTGGAGCGACATGTGGAGGCCTGCGCGGCCATGCCCGGGGGCAACACGCGGACGGTGCTGTATCACGGTCCCTTTCCGGTCGGGATGGTGAAGGGCGAAGGCGCGTATCTGTGGGATCTGGACGGGCATAAATATACGGATTTCCTGGGCGAATACACCGCCGGCCTGTTTGGCCATTCCGATCCGACGATCCGGGCGGCGATCGATGAAGCGCTGAACGGCGGGATCAATCTGGGCGGGCATAACCGATATGAGCCGAAGCTCGCGAAAGCGATCGCCGACCGGTTCCCGTCCATCGACCTGCTGCGTTTCACCAATTCCGGCACGGAAGCCAACCTGATGGCGATCTCCGCCGCTTTGGCCTTCGTGAAGCGCAAGAAGGTGCTGGTGTTCAACTCCGGTTATCACGGCGGCGTCTTCGTCTTCTCCGGCGGCGGCAGCCCGATCAACGCGCCGTTCGATTATGTCGTCGCCCCCTACAACGACATCGAGACCACGCGTTCCCTGATCCGCGACAACGCGGCTGATCTGGGCGTCATCATCCTTGAGCCGATGATGGGCGGCGGAGGCTGCGTCGCGGCCGAAAAACCCTTCCTTGAAATGCTGCGCGCGGAGGCGACGGCGGCGGGGGCGATCCTGATCTTCGATGAGGTGATGACCTCGCGCCTGTCCTCCGGCGGGCTGCAATTGATCCATGGCGTGACGCCGGACATGACGACGCTGGGCAAATACATCGGCGGCGGCATGTCCTTCGGCGCCTTCGGCGGCCGCGCCGACATCATGGAGCAGTTCGATCCCAGCCTGCCCAACGCCCTGCCGCACGCCGGCACCTTCAACAACAATGTGCTGACCATGAGCGCGGGGTTGGCGGCGCTGACCAAGGTCTATACGCCGGAAGTGGCCGCCGCGCACAATCTCCGCGGCGACAAGCTGCGCGATCGGCTGAACGCGCTGATCAAGAAGCATGGCGCCAACCTCCAGGTCACCGGCATGGGCTCGATGATGAGCTTCCATTGCACGCGCGATCCGATCCGAACGCCGGAGGACGCGGCGAAGGGCGATCAACGCGTCCGCGAGCTGATCTTCCTGGATTTCGTCGCGGCCGGGATCTGGATCGCGCGGCGCGGCATGATGACCCTGTCGCTGCCGATCACGGACGCTGATTGCGATCGGCTCTGCGCGGTGTTCGAGGAGTTCCTGACGGCGCGGCGCTCCCTTCTGCAGGCTTAGCGGATGGCGCGTATCCTGGTTGGCCAGCTTTGGCACGAGTCGCACGCTTTCAACCCCAAGCCGACCCCCGCCCAAGCCTTCACGCTTTATCGCGGCGCGGCGGTGCTGACCGCGCAGGGCGGCGCCGGCTCGACGCTCGGCGGGATCATCCGTCGACTGCGCGCCTTGGGCCATACGCCAGTGCCGACAATCGCGGCCCAGGCCCCGCCCTCCGGCCGGGTCGATCATGGCTTCTACGTGCAGCTGAAGGCGGCGATCCTGGAGCGCGCGCGCGTGGCGGACTTCAGCGCGGTCGCCTTTGAACTGCATGGCGCGATGATGACGACAGAACTGGCGGACGCGGAAGGCGACCTGCTTTCCGGCCTGCGCGCGCTGGTTGGGGCGGACATGCCGATCGGGGTCGGGCTCGATTTGCACGGCCATCTGACGCCAGCGATGCTGAGCGCCGCCGACTTTTGCGTCGCATGCAAGCAGAACCCCCATGCGGATGTCGTGGAGGCGGGAGAGCGGGTGGCGCATTGCGTTTCGGACATGTTGGCCGGGCGATTGAAGCCGGTGACGGCGATGGTCAAGGCGCCCCTGGTGCTGGCCGGAAAAGCCGAGACGGTGGATGAGCCGCTCGCCGGAATCTTCGCCGACGCGCGCTGGGCCGAGATCACGGAGAACGCAGTGCGCGACGTCTCCATCTTCACGGCGTATCCCTTCGTGGACGACGAGGGGCTGGGGCAGGCCGTGCTGGCGATGACCGACGGCGCGCCCGACCTTGCGGTCTCGATCGCGGAGGAGATCGCCGCCGACATCTGGCGGCTGCGCGACGAGTTCCGCGATGATTTCCCCGACATTGCGCAAGCGCTGTCGCAGATCGCCGAGAACCCGGAGAAGCGTCCCTACGCGCTGTCAGACATGGGGGATCGCGTGCTGTCCGGCGCGCCTGGGGATTCCAACGCGATCCTCGCTGAGGCGCTGCGGCGCGGCGATCTCAAAGGCGCGATCCCGATCACCGATCCCGAGGCGGCGGCTAAGGCGATCGCGGCCGGCGTTGGAGCGGAGCTCACCCTCGACGTCGGCGGTGGTATGACGCCGGGGTTCTCCCCGATCACGGTCGAGGGACGGGTCGTCGCCGTAAGCAAGGGCGAGTTCATCATGAAAGGCCCCTATCAGGCCGGTCAGAAGACCATGATGGGGCCGACCGCCGTGTTTGCGGTTGGCGGGCTGAGTTTGCTGCTCACCAGCCTGCCCGCCTTCAGCCAGGATCCGAACGCGTTTCTCAGCCAGGGGGTCGACATCGCCTCACAGGATTTTGTGGTCGTTAAGTCCGGCAATCACTTCAAACTTTGCTTCGAGGGCGTGGCCACGCCTCTGGTGGCGCGCTCGCCAGGGATCGGGAGTTATCAGAAGGGCTTTTTTCCTTATCAGAAGGCCCGGTTCCATCCGGAGCACCCGATCCACGAACCGGACCTCACCGCACGGCTGTACGGGCGTCGGTCGTGAGCGGCGGCGCGCGTCTTCTCGCGATCTATGGCGAGCGGCGTATCCTCGCCGTGTTCTTCATGGGTTTTTCCAGCGGGTTGCCCCTGCCGCTCACCTTCGGGACGCTGAGCTTCTGGTTGGCCGAAGCCGGGGTGAGCCGGACCGAGATCGGCCTGTTCGCCTTGGTCGGCGGCGCCTACAGCCTCAAATATCTTTGGTCGCCGTTGATCGACCGGTTGGCTCTGCCCGGCTTGACGCGCCGGTTCGGCCGCAGACGCGGCTGGGCGCTTTTGATCCAGGCTCTGCTGATCGCGGCCATCGCCGCGCTGGGCATGACCAACCCGGCGCTGAACCCCTGGCCCACGGCGCTTGCGGCGGTGACCGTGGCGTTCCTCTCCGCCAGCCAGGACATCGTGATCGACGCTTATCGCATCGAACTTCTGGACGAGGCGCAGCAAGGCGCGGGCGCGGCGGCGACGCAATGGGGCTACCGCTTCGGCCTGTTGGCGGCCGGCGCCGGCGCGCTGTATGCGGCCGAATATGGCGGCTGGCCCACGGCGTTCGCGGTGATGGCGGCCCTGATGGGCGTTGGCGTGGTCACGGTCCTGATGACGCGGGAGCCGGCGCATGCGGAAATTCCGGCGACGCGCGGGGCTGTGGCCTGGCTGCAGACCGCGGTCGTCGCTCCCTTCGCCGATTTTCTGGGGCGCCCGCATTGGGCCGCGATCCTGCTGTTCGTGGTGCTGTACAAGTTCGGGGACGCGCTCGCCGGCGTGATGACCAATCCATTCTATGTCGATCTTGGCTTCAGCAAGACCGAGGTCGCCAACGTCACCAAGATATTCGGGGTCATCGCGACCCTGGTGGGGGTCGCGGCGGGCGGCGCGATGGTCTATCGCCTGGGCGTGTTGCGCAGCCTGCTGATCGGCGGCGTGCTGCAGGGGCTGTCCAACCTCGCCTATGTCGTCCAGGCGATCGCGGGGCATGACGTCATGGTTCTGACCGTGGTGATCTTCGTCGAGAATTTCTGCGGGGGCATGGGATCGGCGGCTTTCGTGGCCTATCTGTCCGGCCTTTGCGCGATCGCGTTCACGGCGACGCAATACGCCTTGTTGTCGTCCTTGGCGTCGGTCGGCCGGACCTTCTTGTCCTCCGGCGGGGGATGGTTGTCGGAACAGATCGACTGGGTTCCGTTCTTCCTGGCCACCACGGCGGCGGCGCTGCCGGGGTTGGCGCTGCTGGTCTATCTGATGCGGGTGCTGCCGCCGACGCCTGGCGCGTCGACGGCGACCCTGAACGAGGATTGAGGCTGGTTAGCGCGTTTTCAACTTAGTCTGGATCACCGAAAGCCGAAAACCCGCTATTCTTGATAAGGTTCTGAACAAGATCGGCTTAGATGTAAGCCGGTCTTTTTCTAGGCTTTCGCGCGGTCGATGCCGTCCTGGATCAGCGCGTGGGTTTCGTCCAGCCCCACCCAGCGGACGATGGTGACCCATTTTCCCTTCTCCAGATCCTTATAATGCTGGAAGAAGTGGGCGATCTGGTCCGTCACGGTGGTTGGCAGATCCGCGTAGGTGATGATGTCGTTGTAGAACGGGTGCAGCTTGTCGACGGGCACGGCGATGATCTTCTCATCCGGGCCGGACTCGTCCTCCATCAGAAGCGCGCCGATCGGGCGCGAGCGGATGACCGCGCCCGGCACGACCGGCACCTGACCGACGACAAGCACGTCGCAGGGATCGCCGTCGCCCGACAGCGTGTGCGGGATGAAGCCGTAATTGCCGGGATAGAACATGGCCGTGTGCAGGAAGCGGTCCACGAACAAGGCCCCGGACTCCTTGTCGAGTTCATATTTGACGGGTTCGCCGCCTTTGGGGATTTCAATCACGACGTTGACGTCATGCGGCGGGTTGGCGCCAATGGCGATGCGAGAGATGTCCATAGATATATCCGGGTAGGGAGGGAAAGTTAAAGATTGGCTTCCCGCTGGGCTTTCAAGCGCCAGGCGATGAAGGTTTCGAACATGTAGTCCACCACCCGCAGGTCAGACTCGGTCAATCTGTCTTGAAGGTAGGCTTCGCGCAGAGCGAAGAAGCGCTCCTGATCGGAGGGACGCAAGTGCTTCACGTTCAGGTCAATGGTTTGAACGCGATAGCGCAGTTCGCTCAACGCCGCGGACGGCGCGCGAACGATGTTGGCCCAACCAAGATTCGCGCTCCGCAACATCTCCAGCGCGCCTCTGGCCGCAGCCAGAACCTCGCCGTCATGCGTGCTGTCGAGCCGAGACAGGATCTTGGTGAAGCGAATTGGATCGAAATCGGCTTTCACGGGCGTCATACGCGGTAACATAACGGCTGTTGACGCTTTTCCGCTAGCGCGCTGCGCGGGTGATTTCATCGACCAAGCCGTCGACGATCAGATTCACCAACGTGGTGTCCTCCGCTTCGGCCATCACGCGGATCAGCGGTTCCGTGCCGGATTTGCGGATCAGCAGCCGGCCGACGCCCTTCAGCCGCGCCTCCGCGTCCGCCATGGCCTTGACGACCGACGGCGCGGTCATCGGATCCGAGCCCGACTGCAGCCGCACATTGCGCAGCACTTGCGGCAAGGGAGTGAAGCAGCGCAGCAGTTCGCTCGCCGGTCCGTCTTGCGCGATCAGCGCCGCCAGCACCTGGAGCGAGGCGGCCAGCCCATCGCCGGTGGTGGCGACGTCCGACAGCACGACATGGCCTGACTGCTCCCCGCCAACATTGCGGCCGGCGCGGCGCATCTCCTCCACCACATAGCGATCGCCCACTTTGGTTCGCGTCAGGTCGATCCCGCGGCCGGCGAGATAACGCTCCAGCCCCAGGTTCGACATGACCGTGGCGACGATCCCGCCGCCGGTCAAAGTCTGCGCTTCGGCCATGTTGGAGGCGATCAGGGCGAGAATCTGGTCGCCGTCGACGATGGTTCCGCGCTCGTCCACCAGGATCAGCCGATCGGCGTCGCCATCCAGCGCGATGCCGATGTCGGCGCCTTCCGCCACCACTGCGGCGGCGAGCGCCGCCGGATGAGTCGCTCCGCACTCGGCGTTGATGTTCATGCCATTGGGCGAAACCGCCAGCGCGACCACCTCGGCCCCCAGTTCGCGCAGCACAGCCGGCGCAACCTTGTAGGCCGAGCCGTTGGCGCAATCGACCACGACCTTCAGGCCATCGAGCGTCTTGCCCTTGGGGAAGGCGGCCTTGACGAATTCGACGTAGCGTCCCGGCGCGTCCTCCAGGCGGCGCGCGCGGCCAAGATCGGCGGGGGCCGCGGTCGGGATGGGCGCCTCTCCTTGCACGAGGCCGCTGATCTCCCGCTCGATATCGTCGGAAAGCTTGTAACCGTCCGCGCCGAACAGCTTCACCCCATTGTCCTGATAAGGATTGTGCGAGGCGGAGAGCATGACGCCGAGGTCCGCGCGCAGGCTTCGGGTGAGCATGGCGATCGCCGGGGTCGGCAAGGGACCCACCAGCATCACGTCGATGCCGACGGAGATCAGCCCGGCGGTCAACGCCGGCTCCAGCATGTAGCCGGACAGTCGCGTGTCTTTGCCGATCACCGCGCGGCGGCGGCGCTGATCGCCGCCGATCGACGGGTTCTTCAGGCAAAGATAACCGGCGGCTTGCGCCACGCGCAGGGCCGTCGAGGCGGTCATCGGCTCGCTGTTGGCGCGGCCGCGGATGCCGTCCGTGCCGAAAAGGCTCTTCGCGCTCACGCCACGGCCCGCCAGATCTTGAGCGCCTGAACTGTCTCCGCGACGTCATGCACGCGCAGCACCCGCGCGCCGCGCGCCGCGCCCGCGAGCGCGACCGCGATTGAGCCGCCGAGACGCTGCTTGGCCGGCTCGTTCGCGGAAAGGGCGCCGATGAAGGATTTTCGCGAGGCGCCGAGCAACACGCCCGCCGCCAGATCGCGGAAGCGCTGGAGGTCGTGGATCAGGGTCACATTATGCTCCACCGTTTTGCCGAATCCGATCCCTGGATCGACGAGGATCCGCGCGGGCGCGAGTCCGGCTGCGCGGCAGACGTCGACGCGATCCGCCAGGTAAGCGCGAATGTCTTCGACGACGTTCTGATAGGTCGGGTTCAACTGCATCGTCAATGGCGCGCCGAGCATATGCATCAAGATAACCGGCGCGCCGGAGCGGGCGGCGAGATCCAAACTGTCGGGGTCGCCGGTCAGGGCGGTCACGTCGTTGATGATCTTGGCTCCGGAGTCCAGGGCGGCGGCCATGACCTCGGCGTGGCGGCTGTCGATCGAGATCAGATGCCCGCGTTTCGCCAGCGCTTCGATCACTGGCGCGACCCGGCTGATTTCGGTTTCGATCGAGGTCGGATGCGAGCCGGGTCGGGTGGACTCTCCGCCGATGTCGAGGATGTCGGCCCCCGCGTCGATCAGCGCCTGCCCGCGCGCGACGGCGGCTTCGGTTTCAGCGAAATCGCCGCCGTCTGAGAAGCT
>JBMLRS010000561.1:7665-18605 GCA_049240905.1 Elsteraceae bacterium | reverse complement strand
TCGCGTCGTGCTCTGCACCGGCAAGGTCTATTACGACATCGTCGCCGAACGCGAGAAGCGCGAGATCAAGGACGTCGCCGTGGTCCGGATCGAGCAGCTCTACCCCTTCCCGCACCAGAAGCTCGGCGAAACCATCGCCCGCTACAAGAACGCGGAAGTGGTCTGGGCGCAGGAAGAGCCGGAGAATATGGGCTACTGGTTCTTCGTCGATCGGCGCATCGAAAAGGTGCTGACCGGCCTGGACATCAAGGCCAAGCGGCCTGGATATGTTGGGCGCGTTGGAGCCGCTTCGCCGGCGACCGGCCTGCTGCGCCGTCACAACAAAGAACAAGCCGAACTGGTCGACGCCGCGCTGCGCGTCGGTTAACTGAACGAGGAGACGCCGAAACCGGCGGGAGACGACATGACAACGGAAATCCGGGTCCCGACGCTGGGCGAGTCAGTAAGCGAGGCGACGGTCGCCAAGTGGCTGAAGAATGTGGGCGACGCCGTCGCCGTCGACGACCCGTTGGTCGAGTTGGAGACCGATAAGGTCACCCTCGAGGTCAACGCCCAGGCCGCCGGCTCTCTGACCGAGATCCTGGCGCAGGCCGGCGAGAACGTCGCCGTCGGCGCGCTCTTGGGCATGATCGGCGCGGCCGGAGCCGCCCCGGCCAAGGCCGCCGCGCCCGCCGCCAAACCCGCCGCGGCGGCGCCCGCTCCCGCGCCGACGAAGGCGGAAGCCTCTCTGGCGCCCTCCGTCCAGAAACTGGTCACGGAGAACAAGCTGGATCCCTCGACCATCGCCGGCACTGGCAAGGACGGCCGACTGATCAAGGGCGACGTGCTGGCCGCGATGGCGGCGCCCGCCGTAGCGCCCGCCCCTGCGCCGGCTCCCGCCGCGCCGTCGGGCCCGCGTCCGCAGGCCGTGCGCGAGGAGCGCGTGCGCATGACTCGTCTGCGCAAGCGCATCGCCGAACGGCTGAAGCAGGCGCAGAACACCGCCGCCATGCTGACCACCTTCAACGAGGTGGACATGACCGCGGCCATGGCGCTGCGCACCCAGTACAACGAGGCGTTCGAGAAGAAGCATGGCGTGAAGCTCGGCTTCATGTCGATCTTCACCAAGGCCTGCATCGCCGCCTTGCAGTCGGTTCCCGCCGTGAACGCGGAGATCGACGGCGACGATCTGGTCTACAAGAACTATTACGACATCGGCGTGGCGGTCGGGACCGAGCAGGGCTTGGTCGTCCCGGTCGTGCGCGACGCCGATCAGCTGAGCTTCGCCGAGATCGAGAAGACCATCGCCGGCCTGGGCAAGAAGGCGCGCGACGGCAAGCTGAGCATGGAGGATCTCTCCGGCGGCACCTTCACGATCTCCAACGGCGGCGTCTACGGCTCGCTGATGTCGACCCCGATCCTGAACCCGCCGCAGTCCGGCATTCTGGGCATGCACAAGATCCAGAAGCGCGCCGTGGTGGTGAGCGACAAGTCCGGCGACAAGATCGAGATTCGCCCGATGATGTATCTCGCCCTATCTTACGATCATCGCATCATCGACGGTCGCGAGGCGGTCACTTTCCTGATCAAGGTCAAGGAAGCGATCGAAGATCCGCAGCGGCTTTTGTTCGACCTATAACGGAAATCACATGTCTCAAATGAACTGGCGCCTGGACGAAGACGACGACGAGGAAGAAGGCGCGCCTGAGTCGAAGAGCAAGCCCGAAACCCCGCCCGGCGCGCAAGAGAGCACTGCGCTCTATAAATCGCGCACCGTGCTGATCTTCGGTCCGGTGAACGAGAAGCTGGCCCGCGAGGTGTCCGGCCGTCTGCTCGCGCTGAACCATGAAAGCGCCAAGGATCCGATCCGCGTGCTGGTGAATTCGCCGGGCGGCCATGTCGAATCCGGCGACACCATCCACGACATGATCCGCTTCATCGAAGCGCCGGTGATCATGATCGGCACGGGCTGCGTCGCCAGCGCGGCGGCGCATATCTTCCTGGCCGCGACCAAGGCGAACCGCGTCTGCTTGCCGAACACCCGCTTCCTGTTGCACCAGCCCTCCGGCGGCGTGCGCGGCGCGGCGGTCGACATCGGAATCGAGGCGCAGGAGATCATCAAGATGCGCGCGCGCATCAACGAGGTGATCGCCAAGGAGACCGGTCAGCCGCTCGAACGCGTCACCAAGGACACCGACCGGAACTACTGGATGTCGCCGGACGAAGCGATCGCCTACGGCGTGGTGTCCAAGATCGTCAATTCCATCCGCGACCTTTAGGCGGAACCCAGGCAGGACCAGCGAGCATGGCTGACAATTTTGATCTCGTCGTGATCGGCAGCGGCCCCGGCGGCTACGTCGCCGCCATCAAGGCCGCTCAGCTGGGCCTGTCCGTCGCCTGCGTGGAGAAGCGCGCGACCTATGGCGGCACCTGCCTGAACGTCGGCTGCATCCCGTCCAAGGCGTTGTTGGCCAGCTCGGAGAAGTTCGAGGAAGCCAACCACGCCCTGGCGGAGCACGGCGTGAAGCTGGGCAAGGTCGAGCTCGATCTGGCCCAGATGATGAAGCGCAAGGACAAGGTGGTCCTCGCCAACACCAAGGGCGTGGAGTTCCTGTTCAAGAAGAACAAGATCACCGGCGTGATCGGCTATGGCCGCCTGACCGGCGCCAATGAAGTGACCGTGGATCTGGCCGCCGGCGGAACCCGGGTGCTGACCGCCAAGAACATCCTCATCGCCACCGGCTCGGAAAGCCTGAGCCTGCCGGGCGTGGAGATCGACGAGAAGACGATCTGCAGCTCGACCGGCGGCCTGACTCTGGACAAGGTGCCGGGCCATCTGGTCGTGATTGGCGGCGGCTATATCGGGCTGGAGATGGGCTCGGTCTGGAAGCGGCTGGGCGCCAAGGTGACCGTGGTCGAATTCCTCGACCGGATCACCCCGTCGATGGACGCGGAGGTCGCCAAGGAATTGCAGAAGACCCTGACCAAGCAAGGACTGGTCTTCAAGCTGGGCACGAAGGTCACCAAGGTCACGAAGACCAAGGCCGGCGTCGCCCTGACCGTGGAGCCCGCCGCTGGCGGCGCGGCCGAGACGATCGATTGCGACGTGGTTCTGGTCTCGATCGGTCGCCGGCCCTTCACCGACGGGTTGGGTCTGGAGAAGGTCGGCGTGAAGCTGGATTCCAAGGGTCGGATCGAGACCGACGGCCATTACCGCACCAATGTGCCGGGCGTCTGGGCGATCGGCGACGTGATCGCCGGTCCGATGCTGGCCCATAAGGCGGAGGACGAAGGCGTCGCCGTGGCGGAGTTGCTGGTCGGCCAGGCCGGGCATGTGAACTACGGCGTGATCCCGGCGGTGGTCTACACCTGGCCGGAAGTGGCCTCGGTCGGCCTGACCGAAGAGGAAGTGAAGGCGACCGGCGCGGCCTATGTCGTCGGCAAGTTCCCCTTCATGGCCAATGGCCGCGCGCGCGCCAACGGCGACAATGACGGCTTCGTGAAGCTGATCGCCGACAAGGCGACCGATCGCGTGCTGGGCGCCCACATCATCGGCCCGGACGCCGGCACCCTGATCCACGAGATCGCGGTCGGCATGGAGTTCTCCTGCGCGGCCGAGGACATCGCCCGCACTTGCCATGCTCACCCGACGCTGAACGAAGCCGTGCGCGAAGCCGCCTTCGCCGTGGGCGGTTCGCCGATCCACATGTAGGCCATCGGCCGGCGCGTTTATTCCAGCGCGGAGCTCGCCACCATCGCGCGCTCCAGGAAGCGGAAGGCCTGATCGGAGATGCCTTCGATCCGTACGGCCAAGAGCCGCTTAACGGGGTCGGCGCGGATCACGTAGCAGTTCACGGAGACCGCCGCTGGCGCGGTTTCAGATTGCAGCCGAGCCTCGAAGCGCTGGCCTTTCTGCAAATTGCCGCGATAGTCCGCCAGCATCAGGCCGGACAGCGACCAATCGACGGTGCGGTAGGCGGGCGTCACCGTCAGCGCCAAGGGTTTGGAGCCCATGAAGGGCGCCAGGATCCGGGCCCCCTCGCTCCCGGCCGCCATGATCGCCATCACCAGATCCGGCTTGGATTGCATCACCTTGGCTTTGACCGGAACCCGGCCCTGCCGACCCTCCACGCTGAGGATGGGGTAGAGGATGTGGCCGTCCTCCTCCTCGCCCTGATGATCATGGATCACATAGCCTTTGCTTGACCATTGATCCGTGACCATGTGCGGCGTGCCGACCACCTCCACGGAGAGCTTCAGGACGCTATAGCGTTTGTCCCCGCGCCGGACTGTGTTGCGGGCCTGTGGAGAGAGCGCCATGAAATCACCACGAAACGATGTTGAATTATTCCGCGCTAATCACAAAATGTACAAGTAAAAAGAGAAATTCCCTAGCTGATCGCGGCGTTCTGCACGACCGACTGCTCCAGGTAGCGGAACGCCGCGTCGGACAATCCGTCAAACCGCGCGGCGAGCGTGGCTTTGGCGCCATCCGCGCGAATCACGTGGCAGGGGGTAAGGACTCCCATCGAATTGCGGTCAGACTGGAGCGTCGCCATGAAGCGTTGGCCGCGCGTCAGCGGGCCGCGATAATCAGCGAGCATGAAGCCGGACAGCGACCAATCAATCGTCCGGTAGCCGGTCGTGATCAACAGGGTCAGCGGCGCCGATCCCACGGGCGGCGCCAGAATTCGGTCGGCCTCGGCGCCCTTGCTCAGGAACGCCGCGACGAGATGCGGCTTCGCCTGCACCACACGGGCCGTCACCGGCAGTCGGCCCGGACGCCCCGGCACGCTGAGAATCGGGTGGATCAACTGGCCGTCCACCTGGTCGCCCTGGTGATCGCGCACCATGAACCCCTCGGGGGACCACTGATCGGTCGCGATCACCGGTCCCCCGACGATCTCCACAGACAGGCTCAATGCGGAGTAGCGCTTATCGCCCCGCCGCACGGGGCCTCTGCTCATCGGCTTGGCGATCACGGTCGATCTCCCAAAAGAAGCCGATTAAGCTTGGCTCATACGCCCCTCAAACGCAAGAACAGGAAGAAAACATCAATATCCTGTCCAAAGGATTGCCGCAGCCTTAGCTGAGGATTCTCTTGGCGAGGAACACCGCACCGCCGGACGTCACCGCGCTCAAGCTGGTGCCCCAGGTCAGATCCACCAAGGCCACGATCGGCGGGAAGCCCTTCAGGGTCGCCCAGTTGGTCATATCGTAGGTCATATAGGCGAAGAAGCCGAACAATCCGCCCATCAGCGCGGCGCGCGCCCAGTCTCCGGCCTCCACCGACGGACTCATGGCGAAGATCACCAGTCCGATCGGATAGACCAGGTAGAAGAACGCCGCTGGGAAGATCTTCACGTCCGGCGCCAGAAGGCTCGCCAGATTCTCGGCGTAGAAGGATTTCGCCAGGAACCCCAGCCAAATGAAGTCCAGCAGGCCGATGATCACCAAGGAAAGCCCGTAGAGGACAAGATACTGCTTCATGCGTCGCGCCCGGTGGCTGAAGATTGTCTGCTATGTAGCCCGCATCCCGCGAAGGTCGAGGCTGTTTAACGGGGTTTGATCATGAAATCGAAGTCGCAGCCCTCGTCCGCCTGCAGCACGGTGTCGAAGAACAGACGGGAATAGCCGCGCTCCGCCCATTCCGGCCGGTCGCTGGCGGGCAGGGCGGCGCGGCGCTTGGCGAGCACCGCCTCGTCCACCAGCAGGTCGATGCGCCGGCCTGGCACGTCAAGCTTGATCCGATCGCCGTCGCGCACCAGCGCCAGCGGGCCGCCGACGGCGGATTCCGGCGCGATATGCAACACGATCGTGCCGAAGGCGGTGCCGCTCATGCGCGCGTCGGAGATTCGCACCATGTCCTTCACGCCCTGGCGGCCCAGCTTCTTCGGGATCGGCAGATAGCCCGCCTCCGGCATGCCCGGCGCGCCTTTCGGGCCGGCGTTGCGCAGCACCAGCACGTCGTTGGCGTTGACGTCGAGATCGGGGTCGTCGATCCGCGCGGCCATGTCCTCCAGCGAGTCGAAGACCACCGCGCGACCCTCATGCCGCAGCAGCGCCGGGCTGGCGGCGGCGTGCTTGATGACGGCTCCGCGCGGGGCGAGGTTCCCGCTCAAGACCGCCATCGAGCCCTCGGGCTTGATCGGGTTGGCGCGGGTGCGGATCACGTCCTGGCCCGGCGTCTCCTCCGCCTGGGCCACCACGTCGCGCAGGGTCCCGCCCATCACGGTCGGCGCGTCGAGGTCGATCAGATCGCCCAGCTGGCGCAGCAACACGGGCATCCCCCCGGCATGGTGGAAATGCTCCATGTAATGCTGACCGGATGGCTTGAGATCGACCAGCACCGGCGCGTTCCGCCCGATCTCATCGACCAGCGACAGCGGGAACGGGTGCGGCGTGCGCTGGGCGATCGCGGCGAGGTGGACCACGCCGTTGGTGGAGCCGCCGATCGCCTGCATCACGGTGATCGCGTTGCGGAAGGCGGCGGGGGTCAGCAGGTCGCTGGGCTTCGGCCCGCCGGCGACCGCCATCTCCGCCGCGCGCTTGCCGCTGGCCTCCGCGCTGCGGATGCGCTCGGCGTGCGGGGCGGGGATGCTGGCGCTCATCGGCAGGGACAGGCCCATCGCCTCGGTCACGCAGGCCATCGTGCTGGCCGTGCCCATCACCATGCAGGTGCCGACGGAGGGGGCGAGGCGGCCGTTGACCTGCTCGATCTCGGCGGCGTCGATGTCGCCGGCGCGGAACGCGCTCCACAGCCGGCGGCAATCGGTGCAGGCGCCCAGCACTTCGCCTCTATGATGGCCAACCACCATCGGGCCGACGGGCACCACCACGGTCGGCAGATCGGCGCTCGCGGCGGCCATGATCTGCGCCGGCAGGGTCTTGTCGCAGCCGCCGATCACCACGACCGCGTCCATCGGCTGGGCGCGGATCATCTCCTCCGTGTCCATCGCCATGAGATTGCGCAGGAACATCGAGGTCGGGTGGGCGAAGCTTTCGTGAATCGAGATGGTCGGGAACACCATGGGCATGGCGCCGGCCAGCATGACTCCGCGCTTGACCGCTTCGATCAGCTGCGGCGCGTTGCCGTGGCAGGGGTTGTAGTCGCTGTAGGTGTTGGTGACGCCGACGATCGGCCGCTCCAGCGCGTCGTCGGAATAGCCCATCGCCTTGATGAACGCTTTCCGAAGAAACAGCGAAAACCCTTCGTCGCCGTAGCTGGTGAGACCTTTGCGTAGACCCTTGGCCATGTCGGCTTACCTCCCTGAACAGGGAGACAGCCTAGCGTCGCTTCGGCTCGCGCGACAGCCCGCGCGTCTCCAATTCCTGAAGATAAACCGCCCAGCGCTGCTCCTGCTCGCGGCCCAGCTCATGCAGGTACTGCCAGGAATAGATGCCGGTGTCGTGCAGATCGTCGAAACGGATGCGGATCGCGTAGTTGCCGACCGGCTCCAGCGCCAGGATCCCGACATGGGCGCGCTCCGCCACGATCACCTTCTGGCCCGGCCCATGGCCCTGCACTTCGGCGGACGGGCTTTCGACCCGCAGATACTCCGCCGGCAGCGAGAAGGTCGATCCGTCGTCGAAGGAGACGACCAGCAGCTTCTCCGCCTTCTTCAGATTGATTTCGGTCGGCCAGGCCTTCGTCGAAAAATGGTCCGTCAACTCAGGCTCCGGATGTCGCGCTTGGGGGCGCGTCGTCCAGCTTGCGCGCCTCCTCCATCAGCATGATGGGGATGCCGTCGCGGATCGGGTAGGCGAGGCCGGCCTGCTCCGAGACAAGCTCGGCCGCGTCGCGGTCATAGCGCAGCGGACCCTTGGTCAGCGGGCAGACCAGGATCTCCAGCAGGCGGGGATCGACGCCGGGGGAGCGGGGGGTCACAGTTTCCATCGTCCAGTAAGCTCCTAGAGCGTTTTCATTTTAACTGCGGGCGCCCTCATGAAACCGCCTCACCCTGAGCCCGTCGAAGGGTGCGAGAGCGAGACGCGCATCCGAGTCGGCTCGACCCTTCGACAGGCCCAGGGTGAGGAGAAGAGGTTGATCTCGCAAGAAAATTCACCCCGAAACAGGCTAATGGCGCGCCATTTCGCCGTCGCCGGCCTGGCCGAGCACGGCCATTTCGATCATCGCGATCATCTGCGCCGCGCGATCGGCGGTGCCGGAGGCCTCAAGCAGCGCCTGCTTCTCGATCGGCGCGAAGGGGCAGACCATCGCGAGGGAGGTGACCAGCCGCTCGTCCGGGCTCTGCTCGATCGCGTCCCAATTGGCGGTGATGCCCTGCATCTTGAAGAAATCCCGCAGGCCTTGCAGCAGCCGCGCGCGATCGATGGAGACCGACGGCTCTTCGATCAGATCGTCCGCGAACGCCGACCAGTCCGCCTTCACCTGCCGGTAGCCGCGATGCAGCTCCAGCTCCTCGGCGATTTTGAAACGGCAAATCCCGCTCAAAGTGACCAGCAGCCGGCCGTCCTCGCTTTCGTTGAAGGAGGTGATCCGCCCTGCGCAGCCAACCCGGTAAAGCTCCGGGTTCTTGCCGCGGCTCTCTGAATCCGTCGGCTGCACCATCCCGATCATGCGGCAGGCCGTGCCCATGGCGTCCAGCGTCATGTTCAGGTAGCGCGGTTCGAAGATGTTCAGCGGCAGCTTGCCGCGCGGCAGCAACAACACCCCGGTAAGCGGAAACACGGGGATGGTGGCCGGCAGCTCCTCAAAAGCGGGATCGAAAGGGTTGCCGGTCATGATCCCTCCTCGGCTCTAAGAGAACAGGATCGAGGACAATCGACGCCGGGCGCTGGCGACCAGCGGGTCGGTCGCGCCGAAGGCTTCGAACATCTTCAACAGCTGCTTGCGCGCGGCTTCCTCGTTCCAGGCGCGGTCGCGGCGGATCACTTCCAGCAGCTCGTCCATCGAGCCTTCGCGATCTCCGGCGGAGAATTTCGCCATCGCCAGATCGAAGCGCGCGGCGTGATCCTTCGGATTGGCGGCCAAAGCCGCCTCCAGCTCGCTGATCGGGCGGATCGCGCCCTGGCCTTCGGTCAGCTCCAGCAGGGTGCGCAAGGCCGCGACGTCGGCGTGCGTGGCCGATTCCTCCGGAACCTGGGCCAGGATCTCCTTGGCTTTGGCGCGGTCGCCTTTGGCGATGAACAGACGGCCCATGCCGGCGAGCGCGGAGGGGTTGGTCGGCTCATGCTGCAGGATCTGCGAGAAGATGTTGCCGGCAAGCGGCAGATCGCCGGAATCGAGCGCGGCGCGCGCCTGCTCCAGCGCTTCGGCCAGCGCGGCGGCCACGCCGCCGGAGCCCATCAGCTTGCGCACCCAGGCCTTGATCTGGCTTTCCGGCAGGGCGCCGACGAAACGATCGACCGGGCGGCCGTCCTTGAAGGCATAGACCGCGGGGATGGAGGAGACCTGAAGCTGCATCGCCAGCTCCTGGTTCTTGTCGACGTCGATCTTGACCAGGCGGACGGCCCCTTTGGCCTCGCGCACCAGCTTCTCCAGGATCGGACCCAGGGTCTTGCAGGGCCCGCACCAGGGCGCCCAGAAATCGACGATGATCGGCACGTCGTGGGAGGCGTCCACCACGTCCGCCATGAAGGTGGCCGTAGAGCCGTCAGAGATCAGGGCCGCGCCGGGAGTCGCCGAACCGTCGGCCGACAGAAGTGATTGCATGGTTCTTTCCGAATAAACGACGTAAACGCCTTTGGCTTAAATGGCGTCTCAAACCGTCGGGAGCAAGTCCCTTTGGCCGCCTCGAGGCTTGACAAGGGTCTGCGCGACCGCTTGTTCTGGTCACATAATGGATCTAATCGACCGAAAAATCCTCACGGAGTTGCAGGCGGACGCCAGCATTTCCATCGCTGAGCTGGCTGATCGCGTCGGCCTGTCGCAAACTCCCTGCTGGAAGCGCGTGCAGAAACTGGAGGCGGCGGGCGTCATCTTGCGCCGCGTGGCGCTCGTCGCGCCCGAGAAGATCGGGTTGGGGCTGACCGTCTTCGTGCAGATCGAGACGGCGGACCACTCCGGCCCTTGGCTGGATCGCTTCGCCGAGACCGTGTCCACTTGGCCGGAGGTGCTGGAATTCTATCGGATGGCCGGCGATGTGGACTACATGTTGCGAGTCGTCGTCGCCGACATGTCCGCCTATGACGGCTTCTACAAGCGCCTGATCGGCGCTTTCGCGTTGAAGAACGTCACGTCGCGTTTCGCGATGGAGCGGGTCAAGTCGACGACCGCCTATCACGTTTCGCTCACGCCCTAACCGATATGAAAGACACCGAGAATGACCACCGCCAACAGCCGCACGGCTGACCATCCGATCGACCCCTTGTTTCTGAACCGCTGGTCGCCGCGCGCCTTCACCGGCGAAGCGATCTCCGCCGCGGAGCTCGACAGCCTGTTCGAGGCGGCGCGCTGGGCGCCCTCCTCCTACAACTCGCAGCCCTGGCGCTTTCTGTACGCGCGGCGGGACACGGCGCATTGGGAGAAGTTTCTCGGCCTGCTGAATGATTTCAATCGGTCCTGGGCGAAGACCGCTGGAGCGTTGATCGTCATCGTTTCCAAGCAGACGATGCGGCCGCCGGGCGCGGAGAAGGACATCCCCTCGCACAGCCATTCGTTCGACGCCGGCGCCGCTTGGGCGAACCTGGCGCTGCAGGCGAGCCTGAAGGGCTGGCAGGCGCACGCCATGGTCGGCTTCGACATTCCGCGCGCGACGACGGAGCTGAAGGTGCCCGACGGCCACCGGGTCGAGGCCGCGGTGGCGATCGGCCGCCAAGGCCCGCCGTCCTTGTTGCCTGAGGGCTTGGCCGCGCGCGAAAAGCCCAGCCCGCGCGAGCCGATCTCGAGCTTCGCCTTCGACGGCGGCTTCCCTGGCTGACCTCCAACCCTCGCCGCGCTTCGGGCGTCCGTCCGCAGGCGCGGCTTGGAGTCTTGGGCGGTCGGCGCCGTCCGGCGT
>JBMLRS010000561.1:6760-7655 GCA_049240905.1 Elsteraceae bacterium | reverse complement strand
ATCAATTGGCCGAAGCCGGCGCGCAGCCTGATCGCAGGCGGCGTCGGCTTGATCGTCGCCGTGTTCGGCTTTACGGCCTGGTTGCTCTGGGCGACGCATGAGCAGCGCGTCCAGGAGACCTACAACATCATCGGCAATCTGAATCTGGCCCTGTCCGAACAGGCGGCGCAGGCCGTGCGGGCGACGGATCTTATTCTGCTGAACGTGGTCGACGCGTTGCGCCAGAGCAACGCCACAGCGAGCGCGGACGCGCTGGAGAGCGTGGCGCGCGGCCGCGGCTTCTTCACCTCCCTGATCGAACAGCGCATGGGCGCGCCGCAGATCGACGCGCTGGACGTGGCCAACGCCAGCGGCGACGTGATCGTCACCACGCGCGGCTATCAGTACCCGGTCGCCAGCGTCGCGGACCGCGACTACTACAGGATCTTCAAGGACAGCGCCCGCGACGGGCTCTACATCAGCGCGCCGAGCAAGACGCGCGGCGGGCGGGAGTGGGCGTTCTTCCTGGTTCGACGGGTCGACGATCTGGACGGCCGTTTCCTTGGATTGGTCGTCGCGTCGATCAATCTGAAATTCTTCGAGGAGTTCTACCGCGCGCTGCAGATCGAGAAATCGGGGTCCTTGACGCTGCTGCGGCGCGATGGGGTGCTGCTGGCGCGCTACCCGCGGGCGGAGACCTCCATCGGCGTCTCCCTGGCCAACACCGCCCCGTTTCGCGAGGTGCTTGACCACCGGAACTTCGGCACTCTCGAGGTGCGGAGCACGATCGACGGCGGCCTGCGCTATATGGCGATCAGCGCGCGCGAGGATTATCCGATCGCGGTCGCGGTGTCGGTCGACAGCGACTACGCGCGCAGCGGCTGGCGTCGCATGGCGATGAGCATTGTCGCCGTCG
>JBMLRS010000561.1:0-6750 GCA_049240905.1 Elsteraceae bacterium | reverse complement strand
GTCTGGTTTCTCGCGCGGCTGCTGCAACGCCAGGCGCGGCAGGCCCAGGCGCTGGAGGAGGCGATCGTGCAGGCGGAAGCCGCGAACCGCGCCAAGGGATCCTTCCTGTCGACCATGAGCCATGAGCTGCGCACGCCGCTGAACGCGATCATCGGCTTTTCCGAGCTCCTGAAGGATCAGGTGTTCGGGCCGCTCGGGAATCCCCGCTACGTCGGCTATGTCGAAGACATTCATCGCAGCGGATCTCACCTTCTCTCCGTCATCAACGACGTGCTGGACATGTCGCGGCTGGAGGCGAAGGCGGTGCGTCTGAACCTGGAGCCGATCGACCTGCGTCGAGCTCTTCCGGACGCCTGCTCCCTGGTCCGATCGCTCATCGATCAGAAGAAGTTGAGTTTGGTGGAGCGGTTCGCGGACGGTGATCTGAAGGTCCAGGGCGATCATCGCGCTATCCATCAGATCCTGACCAATCTGCTCTCCAACGCGATCAAGTTCACCGACGAAGGAGGGTCCGTCACCGTCTCGGCCGAACCCGCCTCAACGCCCGGATATCTGATCTTCGCCGTCGCCGACGACGGCTGCGGCATCCCCGAAGACTATATCGACGACGTCGGCAAGCCTTTCGTGCAGGTGCGCGACGCCTATAGCGGCTCGGCGGGGGGCACCGGATTGGGACTGTCGATCAGCCGCGCGATCGCGGAGGAGATGGGCGGCTCCTTGACGATCGAAAGCGAGGCGGGCGTCGGCACCAAAGTGACCGTCGCCCTGCCGAAAGCGCGCTAGGAGCAAGATCCGCTTACTTTGAAGCGGATCTTGCTCATACCTCTGTAAAAAACAGCGCGTTTTCGGCTTTCAGCGATTCAGACTAAGCTGAAAACGCGCTAACGCAGCCCGTCCTTGCCTTCAGCCTGCTCGTGGGTCAGACCGCCGATGCGGGGATGCGGACGGCCGCCATTGGTGACGGCCACCAGCACGACGATCTCATCGGGCTGCGGGGCGTCGGAGATCCCGGCTTCCATCGCGTCGAAATGGCTGCGGACATAGGCGGCGTCCTTGTGCCCGAGCGGCACGTCGATCCGCGCGCCGACGCCGGCCCGCTTCTTGGAGGAGGGCACGAGCGCCGCCCCCTTCTCCACCGCCTTGCGCAGCGGCGCGCCCAGCTTGGGATGCAGCAGGGCGGCGGCGTGCTCCAGCCCGCCGTCCTCGCCGACGATCGCGGCCTTGCCGTAGCTCTGCACGGCGGATGGATCAACGCCGAGCGCGGCCACCGCCTTTTCGCCCAGCAGCTTGCCCAGCGCTTCGCCCGCGTCGATCAGCTCGCTCAGATCCTCGACGTAACGGCCGACGAAAGGATTCTTGATCACGGCCATCGCGACCACTTTGCAGATCGGCGGATAGACCTCGCGGCCTTCCTCGGACAGCACTTCCTCGATCTCGACGACCAGTTTGCGGATGTTCATCGCAGTCCGTCCTCGCCTTTGATCTCCTCGGCCTTCAGGCCGCCGACGCGGGCGTGGACGCGGGCGCCGGTGGTCATGACCAGGGCGTAGACCAGTTCGTCCGCCTTCGGCCCGTCGGGGATCCCGACCTCCATGGCGTCGAAATGGCTGCGGACATAGGAGGCGTCGATATGGGTGATCGGCACGTCCAGGCGCGTGCCCGGACCGCCCAGCTTCTTGGCCGACGGCACGATCGCCTTGGCCCCGCCGAGCGCCGCGCGCATGGCGTAGCCGCCCGGCACATGCCACAGCGCGCCGTGCTCCAGCTCCCCGGCCGATCCCACAATCGCGCCTTTGCCATAGCCTTGGATCGCCTTGGGATCGCCGCCCAGCGCCTTGATCAACTGGTTCGCCATGTCCAGTCCCAGCGGGTTCAGCGCTTCCATCATCGGCAGGATGTCCGGCTCATAGCGGCCGGCGTAGGGGTTGCGCAGCACCACCAGAATCGCCGCGCGGCGCAGCGGGACGGCCGCCGGCGGGCCGCCCTCATGGAAGATCTCCTCCACGGTGGTCTGGAATTTTCTGATGTCGAATTTCATGACGCAATTTCCTCCCTCTTGGCTTCTAGCATGCCAGCCGCCCCGATCACGCGCAGATCTGCGCCCAGGATCAGCACGGCCCCAAAGATTCTTCCCGCCTCCAGCAGACGCTCCGCCACGGCGGCGCCCTGGTCCAGGGCCGAGGCGATCGCCGAAGCTGGCAGCGCGCCGACCGCGATTGTGACCAGCCGGTCGCCAAGGTCGCTGTCCGGCTGCTCGCTGCTGGCGGGGGCGCGACGGATCGCCGGGTGATCTACGTTGACGGCGTTGGCCACGATGCTGGCGGCGGCGTCCGCCTCCGCCGCGCTGGCGGCCAGTATGGTGACGGCGTCGGCGATTCCGAAGCTGAAGCTGCGTCCGCGCCAGCCCGAGGTCGCGATCCCGCGCGCGGGCTGGGCGGCGTCGATCGTGAGCCGGCCGAACAGGTCGCCTCGCCTTGGATCGGCCGCGACCCCGGCGGTGAAGGCGGCGCCCGGCGCCAGATGCAGGGCGATGTCGCCGCCATTGTTCACATAGGCTCGGCTCAAGCCGCCGCCTTCGATCAGCGCGGCCAGCATATGATCGGCGACGGCGCCGGCGACGGCGGCCATCGGCGTGATGAAGCCCTGGCGGTAGGGCCAGCAGGCCGCGGCCATCGCCCGCGCGATCGGGCAGCGGAAGGGCGGCAGGGCCCCCTCCAAAGGTTGGCGCAGCAGCGGAAGTTCGGCGACCAGCGACGGCAAGACCTGTGGAAAGGCCGCCTCCGCCCGTCGATAGGCCTCGGCGACGGCGGCGGGTTCTCCGTCGGCCTCGATGATCAGATCGATCGGGCCCTGCTGCAGATGCAGCCGCCGACCATCCGCCAGCAGCGGCATCGGGGATTAAACCCGTTCCATCGGCCAGGGATTCTCGGCGGGCTGGGGCTCCAGTCGCAAGCGGTCGGGATCGGCGGCGGCGGTCACCTCCGCGATCCGCCGGACCTGGTCAATGTGGCCGCCCAGCTCGCGGTAATCCTCCAGCCGCATGGTGAATTCGATCGGGGCGACCAGCGCCGGGGTCGGCACATAGCCGAAGGCGTTCTTCGGCATGCGGGTGACGTCCACCATCACCGTGATGCCGCCGCCCGGCCAGACATAAACCGGCGCGCCGCCGCAGGTGACGCGGGTCAGGGTCTGCTTGACCGACCGGGTGAGCCGCACCGGGTTCTCCGTCACGCCCGCGCGCAAGGAACCGCCCGCCCCGCCGACGAACAGGATGGAGGTGAGGGCGGGTTCGCAATTCTCGCCGATGCGCTCCACCACATGATGGATCGCCGGCGGCATCTCGGCCGGGACCGGCTTCAGATTTTCGTCCAGCACGAACCAGGCGGCGTCCTCGCCGGTGGTGGAGACCATCAACAGGCGCATGCCCGGCCAGGCGGTCTTCGGATCGATCGAGTCGATGATGCTCAGCGGATCGGTGATGTCCGTCCCGCCCCAGCCGGCGCCGGGCTCGGCGACCTGGAAATAGCGGCCGGGGGTGGATTTGCGGCCGCGCACGCGGATTCCGCCGGGACGCATGCCCAGGAAACGACCGGCCTGATGCTCGGTCAGCACGCCGGTGATGTGGTCGTCGACCACGATCACTTCATCCGCATGGTCGCGCCATTGCTGGGCGAACATGCCGATCGTCGCCGAGCCGCAGCCGACGCGCATGCGCTGCTCGGTCACGCCGTTGACCACGGGCGGTTTGCCGGCTTGAAGGGTGATCGTCGCGCCGTCGTCGATGGTCAGCTCCACCGCGTCGCCGTTGCACAGCGACAGCATGGCCTGGCAAGTGACGGAGCCTTCCTTCTTGCTGCCGCCGGTCAGATGGCGCACGCCGCCCAGCGCCAGCATCTGGCTGCCATATTCGGCGGTGGTGACATGGCCGATCTGCTCCCCCTCGCAGCGCACCGCGGCCTGTTCGGGACCGAGATGGCGGTCGGTGTCGATCTTCGCCTTGATGCCGCAATAGCTGAAAATGCCCTCGGTCACGACCGTCACCATGTCCACGCCTTCATGGGTGGAGGAGACGATGAAGGGTGCGGGCTTATAGTCGGGGTAAGTGGTGCCGGAGCCGATGCCGGTGACGAACACCGGCGCGCCGCCGACCAGTCGCCCGTCCCACTCCCGGTCCGCCAGGAAGGGGGAAACGGCGCCGCCGCCCTCCATGGCTTGAGCGGTGAGCACCAAGGGGTCCATCCGGGTCAGTTGCCCGCCGACATTGCCGTAGCGATCGCAGGCCCCGGTCTTGTCCGGGCGGATTCGGCAGAGAACCGGACAGGCGTCGCAGGTGACGATGCCGTCGCTCATTTTCCTACTCCAGCGGCCTTCAGCGCCGCGCGCAGCCGATCGGGCGTGGCGGGGGCGCGGGTGACGCGAACGCCGGTCGCATGGCGGATCGCGTTGAAAATGGCGGGCGCGGTCGGGATCAGCGCCGGCTCTCCGATGCCCTTGGCGCCGAAGGGGCCCAACGGCTCGGCGTCCTCGATCAGCAGGCATTCGATCGGCGGCACGTCGCCGATGGTGGGGATCAGATAATCGTGCAGGTTCTCGGTCCGGCCGGGGATATACTCCTCCATCAGGGCGAGGCCCAAGCCTTGCGCCACGCCGCCCTGGATCTGCCCTTCGACCTGGATCGGGTTGATCGCCCGGCCGACGTCATGCGCCGCCACGATGCGGGTTACCTTCACCGTGCCCAGCTCGATGTCGATGTCGATCTCCGCGGTCTGCGCGGCGAAGCCATAGCTGGCGTAGGGAATGCCCTGGCCGTCCGCGTCCAGCGGCGTGGCCGGCGGATCGAAGGTCCCCTCGCCGACCAGCACGCAGCCCGCGGAATCTTCGGGCAGGGATGAGAGGTCGATCCGCCGCTCGCCCGCGCCGTCGGTCAGCAGGGCCGCGCCATCGACCAGCCGGGCCGAAGCGCCGTCGCCGACATTGCCGAGCCGCAGCAGCTTCGCGCGAAGATCCAGCCCGGCCAGATAGGCCGCGCGGCCGGACACGAAGGTCTGGCGCGAGGCGGAGGTCTTGCCGGCGTCGGCGGTCAGGTCCGTGTCGCCCTGCACCAGATCCATCCGCTCGATCGGGGCGCCGAAGGCGTCCGCCGCGATCTGCATCATGATGGTGTTGGAGCCCTGGCCGATGTCCAAGGCGCCGTTGAACAGGGTCAGGCGGCCGGCGCGGGTCAGCCCCAGCCGCATCGTGGAGGGGTTGGACAGCGAGGTGTTGCCGATGCCGTACCACATGCAGGCCATGCCCACGCCCTTGCGGATCGGCCCTTTGGCAGTTGCGTTGAAGGCCTCGGCCTCGGCGCGCGCCTTGGTCCAAGAGGGCTTCAGCGCGTCGATGCAGGCGACCAGCCCGACCGAATGGGCCAGAACCTGGCCGGTCGCGGTGGCGTCGCCGGCCTTCAGCGCGTTCCGGCGGCGGAACTCCAGCGGATCAATGCCCAGCTGCAAGGCCAGATCATCGAGCAGCTGCTCAGTCGCGATCGCGGTCTGCGGCACGCCGAAGCCGCGGAAGGCGCCGGACGGCGGGGCGTTGGTGTGGATCGCGCGGCTGAGCGCGCGGACCGCCTCGACCCGATAAGGGCCGCTGGCGTGAACCGGCACCCGGTTGGCGACCGTCGGGCCCCAGGAGGCGTAGGCCCCGGTGTCGAAATCGCCGTTGAAATCCACCGCCAACAGACTGCCGTCCTGCGCCGCCGCCACGCGGCAGCGGATCGAGGCCGGATGGCGCTTGGTGCTGGCGGCCATGGATTCCGGCCGGCTGTAGGTCCAGCGCACCGGGCGGTTCAGTTTCCAGGCGGCGAGGGCGATCAAAGGCTGGACCGACAGATCCAGCTTGCCGCCGAAGCCGCCGCCGGTCGCGGTCGGGATGATGCGGACCTGATCCGGGCGCAGCTTCAGCACGATCGCGACCTCGTCGCGGTCCATATAGGGCGTCTGGGTGCAGGCGGTGATCTCGACCCGGTCGCCGACGCGGCGGGCGAAGCCGGCTTCGGGCTCGATATAGGCGTGCTCCACGAAGCCGGTCTCAAAATCGCCCTCGGCGGTGACCGCCGCCTTGGCGAAGGCGGCCTCCAGATCGCCGGAGACGACTCGGCCGCGGGTCAGCACATTGCCCGGCAGGGCTTCGTGCAAGGTCGGCGCCCCCTCGGCCAGCGCGGCTTTGACCCCGGTCAGCGCGGGAAGCGTGGTCCATTCGATCGGCAGCGCCTCCTCCGAAATGGAGGCGACGGTGTCAGCGTCGCCGACCAGCGCCAGCACCGGCTCGCCGCGATAGCGCACATGGCTTTCGGCCAGCACTGGCTGGTCCTTCACGGTGGGGTAGATGCCATAGCCGTTCGACGGCACGTCGGCGGCGGTCAAGATCAAGGCGAGGCCGGGGTAGCGGGCGCGCAGCGGGGCGAGGTCGCCGATGCTGAAGCGCGCGCGGGCGTAAGGGGATCGGATCGCGCGCAGGGTCAGCGCGTCGGCCGGGGCGCGGTCGGATCCATAGATCTCCGCCCCGGTCAGTTTGGCGATCCCGTCGGTCTTGGCCAGACGCGCGCCGACCGCGGCGCCCGACGGCGCGACCGGCGCCAGATCCGCCGCCGCCGCCGATTGCCCGCCGACGGCGGCCAGCACCGCCTCGACGATCTTGCTGTAGCCGGTGCAACGGCAGAGCACGCCGCCCAGCGCGTCCTGCACGGCGGCCTCATCCGGCGCGTCG
>JBMLRS010000560.1:0-4267 GCA_049240905.1 Elsteraceae bacterium | reverse complement strand
CCTCTCCTTGCAATAGATAGTCGAGCACAGAGTCCCCCGAATGCCCGGGATGCACACCCTCTACCGGTTGGGATAACTGCATCTGGTCGCCCAGAAGTACGATGTTATTGGTTGAGGTCGCCATGGGAATCAGCATGCCCAAGGCGAAAAGACCGGACAAAGTCCCCCCGGCCCCGATCACGCCGTCGACACCACCAAGAACGAACCCGGCGATCACGTAAAACAACAGGAACTGCCAATACTCCGCGCGACGCGACCGACCGTCGAACTTCGCGTAGTCTTTCAGCGGCTGAAACATCAACATCGGCGGTCTTCCAACGCTTTCTTGGGGTTAGATCTTCGATTGCTCGTCGATCCAGCGATCCATCATCGCCTCGGTCTCGGCGATGATGGTTTCCAACTCAGCGATCAAGGGTAGGGCGAGCGCGAACTCCCCGGCCTTGCCATGCGTCTCGATCGCGCGGCTCAACGCCTCGCATCGCCGCATGCCAAGATTGCCGAACATGCCTTTTGCGGTATGGCCTGCGCGGTGCAGACCAACCGGATCACTCTTCGCGGCGGCGTCCCTCATCTCGTTGAGCAAAGGGGGGGAGCCGCGCGCGACGCTGGCGAACAGGGCTCGCACTTTATCGGCCGCCAGGAACTCCAGCAGGCTTCCGACATGATCATAGTCGAGCAGCGGCTCCGCCGTCATTGCCGCGCCACCACGAACCGGAGGCAGCGGCCTTCTTCCTCAAACCAAGCGAAACGGGCCATTTCCGCGATCAAAAACAAGCCGCGGCCGCTTTCCCCATCAAGCGCCGGGACGCCGCCATGCATGCGGCCCAGCAATCCGTCGGGATCGGCGGGGCCGTCGCCGGCCTGCACCACCGCCAGCTCCAACCCCTCGTCATGGGCGCTGATGAACAAGCCGAAACCGGGGGTGACCGCTAGGTCCGCGGGCGGCGCGCCATGATCGATGGTGTTCGCGATCGATTCCGTCAGCAGCAGATCCAGATCGGAGCGCCGCGCGCTGGTCAAGGCGTGGGCTTCCGGCAGCTGCTTCAGCAGAATCTGGTTCAACGAGAAGGCGCGGTAGCTGTCGGCGGAGAGGCACCAAGCCATCACCGCGCGCGGCCGGGACAGGAATTGCAGCACCCGCGCGAGCCAATAGGGCGCGACTGACGCCTCCACCCCGAAGCGGAAGCCGGCGCGCAAGGCCTGCTCCAACCGATCCGGCGTGACGTCGCCGAGCACCAGAACGTCGCCGCTGCCTGGCGCGCGCAGCGCCGAGGACGAGGGACCGAGGCCGCAACCGATCAGGCCGGCGATGTCGCAGGCGATCCTCCAGATGATCGGCGGCGCGCCGTCGGCGGCGAGGACAGGCTTCATGGGCGGGCGATCCAGACCATCGTCAAATCATCGGCCCAAGGCGGAGCGACGCGCTGGGCGAACCGCTCCAGCACCTCGCCAAGCGGATTGGCGAAATTCCGTGTCGCCGCCTCAAGCGTCCAGTCGATGACATTGTTCGTCGTGATCTCGATCCCGAAAGCGTCGCGCGCCTCGACGATGACGTCGCTGAACAGGAGCAACCCGCTTCCGGTTGGAATGGTGACGACGCGTTCTTCATACGCAATGGACTCATCGATCCCCAACATCATGCCGCGCGTGTTGATCTCGGCCATCGCCAGCGCGCCGTCGGGCGTGGGCTGGCAGAGCAACGGCGGCGGCGAGCCAGCCGCAGCGTAGGTGAGTTTGCCCGTCTCCGACTCGATCACGCCGTAAAAGGCCGTGGCCATCGAATCGGTGCCGAACTCCTGGGTCATGGTCTGATTGAGCCGGGTCAACCAGGCTCCGGGTTTGGTCGGGTCCGCGTCCAGCCGGCCAGCGATGCCATGCAAACGGAAGGCGTTGATCGCGGCCACCAGACCATGGCTGGAGCAATCGGCGACAAAGACCGCGACCCGCCCCTGACCGAGATCGCGGCAGGTCCACAGATCGCCGCCGACCTCGTCGCAGGGTTCGTAGACCGCCTCCAGACGCAGGGCGTTCGCCTCGGCGATCTGGCTCAGCTGCGACGTGTTCGGGATGATCGAGCGCTGCATGCGCCGCGCGAAGGTGAGGTCTCGGTCAAGCCGGTCATGGAACTCGCTGAGCGTGCTGATCAGCAGACGATTCTCCAGATGCACGCGCATGCGGGCGATCAACTCCTGGAGATTCAGGGGCTTGCTGACCACATCCGTGGCGCCGGCGCGGAAACACTGGACGCGATCCTGGTTCGAAGCGAGGGCGGTCTGGATGATCACGGGCAGATCGGCCAGCCGAGGATCGAGCCGGATTCGGCGGCAGGTCTCGAAGCCGTCCATCTCAGGCATGAGAATGTCGAGCAGGATCAGATCGGGCTTCGGGTCGAAGGCCAGTCGGCGCAGCGCGGCGACGCCGTCATTGGCCACCTCCACTCGACCGATGCCCAGCTGGCGCGCAGCCCCCTCCAACAGCATCACGCTGGTCTCATTGTCTTCGACGATCAGCACGCAGCAATCGGTGATCGGCCGGCTGGCCGGCAGCGACGCGCGAGACTGCGCCGGCTCTCTTCCGCCCAGAAGCGCCGCCGCCTGGGTCATGCCCGCCGGGCTTGGGGCAGCACGCGGCTGAGATCGTTCAGGCTGTTCAGATAAGTCTCGATCCGCTCGAAATTCGGGATCACGCGTTCGGTGAAGAAGGTGGCGCGCTGATCGGTGGAGCTGTCCTTGACCCGACCGTGACGATCGCGGAACCGCAGGTCCCAATCGGCGATCTTGACCTGCCAGATGCACAGAATGCTGCCGATCAACGGATATTGCCGCTCGATGCCGCTGCGAACCTCGCGAAAACGTTCGGGCGTGATGTTTTCCCAGATCTTGCCGATGTCGTTGAAGCTATTGAAGTACTGATCCAGCGCCTTCATCGTCTGGGCGCCGTAGCTCATCATCGTCATGGTCCGCCGACCGAGATCGATATGGCGGTAGGCGAGGATCTTGTCCTCGTTCAGCGCCTTAATATCCATCAGGAAGCGCTTCATCGGCTCCTTCATGCCTTCGAAGATCCGACGATAGAAGGCGATCGCCAGCAGCATCTCGCCCAAACCGGCGATATAATTCACCAATTCTTCCGGTTGAATGGAGAATTTCTTGGCGAGCGCCATGACGTTGCGCTGGACGATGTCGCGGGTGGACCCCTCCAGGGCGTCGCGGATCGATTTTCGGTCGGAGGCGTGGATGCCGGTGTCCTCGAAAATCAAAGCGAACAGCGCGCGGGTGTAGTCGCGGGTGTATTCTTCGAGCAACCGCCGCTCGGTCTCCGGCAGGATGAGGCGTTCGAACTGATCCGGCGGCAGATGCCCGCCCAGCGCCGCGCGCAAGGTGTAGACGTCATAGCTGCGCAGCCGCAGCAGCGCTTGCAGCCGTTCCTTGTCCGCCTTCTCCAGCTTCAGCTCCGCCGCCGCCTGCTCCGCGTCGCGCGCGCCGACTCCCACCTCGTTCGCATTGAAGAAATCGATGACCGGGTTCAGGTCGTTCGCCAGTATGATCTTGCTGCGCCGGAGATTAACGCTTTCGAACAAATCCCACTTGTCCATGGGCAGCTCAAAAAACCGGTCAAACTGATAATCGGTTTCCATCGCCATGATTTATGGTGTCCCGCTGCCGCGCCGCCGATGTTTCGGCTGTGATTCATCTTGGCGACGGACTCGTCACCATACGCCGCTAGTATTCTCATGGCGGGTGGCAAAATCCAGCGCCAATAACGTGATAATCAACAAAATTTATCCCAATTACGGCTGAATTCGCCCTTGGCCGTCGGACTAGCGACAAGGTTGAGCGCGACTCAAGCCCTTGGCGACGCCACATCAAGCCCGTCGGCCGGTTTTTGACCGGGCCGAATCCGGAACTGGCGCGCCGGCGGTCTTTTGGTAGTGATCGGCCAGGAGATCCAAACCGAGCCGAAGCAGCGCCATGCCGTCTCCGCGCGGCAGGCCCTTGGCGAGCGCCCAGTCGGCGGCGTAGCCGCGCAGACAGCATACATGGACAATGATCGGGGAGAGCCTGCCTGGCAGCGCGTCGATCGCCTTCACATAGGCGCGGCGCGCGGCGCAGGCGGCGAGCGTCACCGATCCGAAGTCAGCCAGGCCGCCGGTCGGCTGACTGTCCCATCGGCTCCGCGCCATCACTTCGAACGACCCACGCTCGAAGTCCGCGCGCAATTGATCGCCGCCCCACCATTGCGCGGGCGAGATGTGTCCTTGGCTCAG
>JBMLRS010000559.1:2488-4909 GCA_049240905.1 Elsteraceae bacterium | reverse complement strand
TAAATCCACCCCAACAACCTCAGAGGCAATTCTATTTTCTTTTAAATAAAAAAGGTAACCGTCCAGAACGATCTCGCGGCGATGAAGCGGCGTCCGGTCTTCCGGCGGCGGCAAAGGCATGGCGATCCCCTCAGCGAAACTTGAACAGCCCGCATGAGGGGACGCGCCGAGGCGGATTTCAAGGCTCTTAGGCGCTCGCCCCGTAGCCCTGCCCGAAGATGTAGGCCTCCCGCTCGCGCAGGTCCGCCTCCAGCTCCGACTTCACCGCGTCATAGAGATCGCGGACCGACAGCATGCCAACCGGCCGATTGTCCTGCGTCACCGGCAAGTGGCGAATGCCGTGGCGGCGCATCAGCTCCAGCGCGGTTTGCGGCGTGTCGTCGGGATCAACCGTGACGGGAGACCGGGTCATGACCGCGTCGAGCAACACTTGGTCGGGGTCGCGATCCTGCGCGATGACTTTGCTCAACAGGTCGCGCTCGGAAAAGATGCCGACCAGCTTGCCGTCGGCGACCACCATCACCGCGCCGATTTTGCGCTGCGCCATGAATTTAGCGGCGTCTCGCACTGTTGTTTGAGGCTTGCAGGTCCAGATTTCCTGCTGATTCACCAGGTCCGGAACAATGTGCTGGGCCATGATTCCCTCCGGTATCTTTGTGCGTTGCACCAAACAAAGGATTTGTTGGCTTTTACGCTTTCTTATTTATTTAGATGGAGAGTAATCACTATTGAAGCTGTTCTCAAGGACTTCCGTCACCGGACCGATCGCGACGTCGCGCCGAACCACCGCTTGGCCCAGCCGATGCGCCAGGATGAAGGTCAAACCGCCGTTCAGGACCTTCTTGTCCTGCCCCATCCGATCCAGCAGCAGCGGGATGTCGGCGGCGCTCAACCCCACGGCGAGCGGGCTGACCGGCAGGCCGACCGCGCGCAGATGCCGCGTCAATCGGACGCGGTCCTCCGGCGGGCAGCCCAGCAGCTTTTCCGACAGCGCCAAGGCCATCACCATGCCGATGGCGACGCCCTCGCCATGCAACAGCCGCTCGCCGAAGCCGGTCGCGGCCTCCAGCGCGTGGCCGAAGGTGTGGCCGAGATTGAGCAAGGCACGGTCGCCCTGCTCCCGCTCGTCGGCGGCGACGATCCGGGCCTTGGCGGCGCAGCTGCGGCGCACCGCCTCGATGCGGGCCGCCTGATCGCCGTCGATCGCGGCGGCGCCATGCGCCTCGAGCCAGGTGAAGAACTCGGCGTCGCCCAGCACGCCGTACTTCACCACTTCGGCGTAGCCGGCCAGACGCTCGCGCCGCGGCAGGGTGTTGAGGCAGTCGACGTCGATCAGCACATGGCGCGGCTGATGGAAGGCGCCCACCAGATTCTTGCCGGCCGGGGTGTTGATCGCGGTCTTGCCGCCAACCGAGCTGTCGACCTGCGACAACAGGGTGGTCGGGATCTGGATGAAGTCCAGGCCGCGCAGCGTGATCGCCGCCACGAAGCCGGTCAGGTCGCCGATCACCCCGCCGCCCAGCGCGATCAGCATGGTCTTGCGGTCGGGCTTCAGCGCCAGCAGCCGATCGATCAGATCGGTCAGCACCGGCCAGGATTTCGTGCTCTCTCCGGCCGGCACGGTCAACACCTCCAGCGCGACCGCGTTGCCGAGGCCCAAGCGCAGCCGCTCAAGCCAAAGCGGACCGACCGTCTCGTCGGTCACCACCACCGCCCGGCGCACGCCGGCCAGCGCGGCGGCGAGCGGCAGGCTCGCGCGCTCCATCACCCCGCCGCCGATGGTGATCTCGTAGCTGCGCTCTCCCAGATCGACGGGTACCTGGACGCTCATGACTCCGCCGCGGCGGGGAAGCGGGGCGCGATCGCGGCGATCACTGCGTTGGTGGTCAGATCAGCCGTCGCCTCCGAGGCGACCGCCAGATCGGCCAGCGCGTAGATGGGGTCGCGCTTCTCCATCAGCCCGGCCAGAACCGCGCGGGGATCGCCCTGGCGCAGCAGGGGGCGATGCGTGCGGCGCGCGGTGCGGCGCACCAGCTCGTCCAGATCCGCCTTCAGCCAGACCGAAACGCCGCGCCGCCCGACCGCCTCGCGGATCGCCGGCTGGATGAAAGCGCCGCCGCCGGTCGCCAACACATGGGGCGGCTCCTCCAGCAGGCGGCTGATCACGCGCTGCTCGCCCTCGCGGAAGGCGGCCTCGCCATGGCGGTTGAAGATTTCCTCGATGGTCAGACCGGCCGCCCGCTCGATCTCCACGTCCGCGTCGCGGAAATCGACGCCGAGCCGCGCGGCCAAACGCTTGCCGACGCTGGATTTTCCGGCCCCCATCAAACCGACCAGCACGATGCTGCGGTCAAGCTTCAACGGCGGCGGCGCCGGCTCCGACGGGGGCGCGAAAGCCGCCTCGGGGGGTGCGTCTGGGGA
>JBMLRS010000559.1:0-2478 GCA_049240905.1 Elsteraceae bacterium | reverse complement strand
GCTCGACTGGCCCGACACCGTCACCACAACAGGAAGAGACGCGCCCTGGCCCGCGCCAACCGATGAAGGCGGCGCGGACAGGCCCGGGCGGTCGGCGTTGTCTTGTTGGATCTGCATGACTCTGCGAGATTATCTCATCCGTGGCGCGCCGCAACTGCGGCGGCGTCATCAAGCTGACTCATTTTGGCCCCAAACACTGTCACGACATGACCTTGCGAATAGTTCTGATCCTTTTCGTGGTGCTTTTCCTCGGCGCGGTGGGCGGCTCCGCTTACCTGTTGACGGCGGATCTGCCCGCGCCTGTGAAACCGATTGAGAAGGTGCTGCCGAATGACCGCTTCCCGCGCTGATCTGGGGAATCGCCCCTCTTCCTCGGGGGCGTTGATGGGGCTGGGAGCCGCGTTCGCCGGGCTTCTGGCGCTCTCGTCGCCGATCGCCGCCCTGGCGCAGCAGCAGATCGGCCCGCCGGTCCGCCTCGGCCCGCCGTCAGGCGCGACCACCAACAATCCGGGGGCGTCGAACCCGCCCGCCAACCCCAACGCGATCCAGCCTGGCGCCATCGAGCCGCTGCGCCCGCCCGGCGCCGGCCCCAGCTTTGGAACCAACGCCCAGCCCGCCCCCTTCACCCTCACCCCGCCGCCGACGGAGTCGCCGAGCTCCACGCCAAGCCCTGGCCCAAGTTTCGGCCTGACGCCGCCGCCCATCGCGCCCGCCGTGGTCGCGCCCTTCTCCCCGCCCCCGCCGGGCGTCGAAGTCAACCCGCTGCGCCCGGTCGCCGGCGACGCGCTGGGCGTGACCCCCGCGCCGGGCGATCCGATCAACGGCGATCTCTGGCGCGGCACGCCCCGCTCCCTGGCTTTCGCGATGATCGAGCGCACGCCGGCCGGGATCGCGTCGCCCACCTTGCTGGCGCTCACCCAGCGCGTGCTCTCGACCGCGGCGGTTCCGCCCGTTAACGACGGCGGCGCGCAGGATCAGAGCGATCTGCTGGCCGCGCGCGTCGGCAAGCTGGCGGATCTCGGCAATCCTGAAGCGGTCGACGCGTTGCTGCGGGTCATCCCGGCCAGCGCCAGCTCCGACCTCGTCGCCCGCGTCCGCGCCGAGCAGCATTTCCTGGCCGGCCGCACGCAGGAAGCCTGCGATCAGGTTAAGTCGGTGTTCGCGACCAACCGCAAGAGCCCCTATTGGCAGCAGGCGCAGGTCACCTGTCAGGCGTTGAACAACGAGATCCCCGCCGCCGTGCTCGGCGCCCAGTTGCTGCGTGAGCAAGGCTTCGAGGATCCCGCCTTCTTCACGCTGATCGAGGTGCTGGGCGGCACGCGCGGGCTGCAATTGGAGAAGGGCGCGGTCCTGAAGCCCCAGCATCTGATGCTGATGCGCCAGGCCAAGCGCGACGCGACCCTCGACATGCTCGCCGGCGCCAGCCCCGGGGTGCTGCGCGCGCTGGCCGGAAACAACCAGGTGGCGATGCCGGTGCGGTTGGTCGCGGGCGAGCGCGCCGCCTTGCTGGGCGCGTTGCCGGCCGAAGGTTACGCCCTGTTCGTCAACAGCCTGACCTTTCCGGCGGCCGACCTCACCAACGCGCTGACCATCGCGAGGAGCGACCCGTCCGCCCGCGCTCGGGCGCTGCTCTACCGCGCCGCGCGCAATCAGACGCAGGCCGGCGCGCGGGCGCAGATGGTGCAGGCCGCCTTTGATTCCGCGCGCGCCGCCGGAACCCTGCTGCCGACAGCCGCCTTGTTCCGCAGCTACCTCACCGATCTCCGCCCCTCTGAGGACAGCGCGCCGCTCACCCTCAACGCGATCCGGGGCCTGACGCTCGGCGGCGACTCCACCGCGGCGCAGGTCTGGATCCAGGCCGCGCGGTCAGCCGCGCCCGGCGACAAGGATCTGGCTTTGGCCTTCGCCCTGGCAGCGCCCTATCAGCGCCTCGGCGCCGGCGGCCAACCGCTCGACTCGGCCGTTTGGGACGGCTGGGCCGACGCCGCGCGTCAGGCGACCGGGCCCGATCTCGACCGCCGCTACGGCTTGTTCCCCGCTCTGGCGACCGCGCTGGGCGACCGGTTGCCGCCTTCGGTCTGGCGCCTGGGCGCGGCGATCCCCCGTGATTTCGGCCCCTCGCTCGGCTCCAGCACAGCGCTGGCCCAGGCGATGTCCGCCGCCGACGGCAACCGCATGGGCGAGGCGATCCTGGCTCTGGCCCAGGCCGTCGGCGACCGACCAGTCGGCAGCTACGGCGCGGCGCCCATGATCGTGCAGATCCTGCGTCGTCTGGGTTTGGCCGACGCCGCCCGCGCCCTGGCGCTGGAAGCCGCCGCCACCGGCGGACTATGACCGCCGCCGACCGTCATATCGAAGCCTTTCTGGAGGCGCTGACGGTCGAGCGCGGGGCCAGCCGCCACACGATCGACGCCTATCGCCCCGAACACCAAATAGCGGCGATAGGCGTCGATCAGATGAACGCGCCGGGGGGGGGTC
>JBMLRS010000558.1:0-4836 GCA_049240905.1 Elsteraceae bacterium | reverse complement strand
CGGGTGGGTCTCTCTTATTTGTTCATCGCGCTTGATCTGGCGGTGGTGAAGCACATCAGCGACCGGGTGGCGGTGATGTATCTGGGCAAGATCGTGGAGATCGGGTCGAAGACGGATCTGTACGCCCGCCCGCGGCATCCCTACACGCAGGCGCTTTTATCCGCGATCCCCGTTCCCGACCCCGGCGCCAAGAAGTCGCGGTCGCTTTTGTCGGGCGACGTGCCGAGCCCGCTCAATCCGCCGCCGGGTTGCCGATTCCATACCCGCTGCCCCTACGCCTCGGACGCCTGTCGCACGGAAGAGCCGATCCTGCGCCCCATGGCGAGCGGTCATCACGTCGCCTGTCATCACGCCGAAACCATCTCGGCGCCGGTCTTACCCGGCTCGGGCGGCTCCACGACCCCGCCTTACGCGCGGCTTCTGGAGGCGTTCCATCGCGGCGGCGCGGCGAGAGAAGCCGCCGCCGGGTAGAGTAGCGCCAATAAGATTGTGTTAACCAATTAGTATCTAGAATGATCTAAACCATTATGCGCGATGGTTTGTCCTTCGTGACGCCAGTCACATACAAATCCTTGGAATTCCTCTACTCCATCGCAACGCTCCGAACAGCGCATCAGGGCGGCTAGAGAGGTGGCTCGCATGATTCAATTTTTGCTGAACATCAACACCCGCATGAAAGTCGGCGCCCGCATCAGCGCGGGGTTCGGCCTTGTGCTGGCGTTGGTCGCCGCAGTTGCGATGTCAGCTTATTTTGGATTGGACGCAACCAGAGATGGCTTTCATCGGTATCAGGTTACGTCGCATAACGCGATCCGCGTGCAGGACATTGACGGCGATTTCAGCTTTCTGCGGCGCAGCATCCTTGTCTACTCGCAGAACGGCAGCGCTCAAGCCTTGAAGACGATGAACGAACTGCGGGCTAGCCTGCGCGAGCGCATCAAAAAGACGGCCGAGGAGACGCAGGAGCCCTTCAAGCGCGATAGCCTGACGCGGGCCGGGACCTTGCTTGACGAATATGGCGTCAATCTTGACCGCCTGGTGCAGGCCCGCACCGCGCGCGACAAGGAGATCGGCGAGCATCTGACGCCGCTTGGCGTCGCGATGCGCGACGCGTTGTCCAAGCTTATTCGGGAGACGATCGAGGCCAACGCCACGGGCGACGCGATCCAGGCTGGCTTGGCGCAGCAGGCCCTGCTGTCCGCCCGCCTCGACGCCAACAGCTATCTGACGACGCCTAGGCCTGAAACGCTGAGATCCGCGCGCGAGCAGCTGGATCAACTGGTCGCCGCGCTCAGTCGGATCCAGCAAGACTCGCAGATTGAGGCGATCAAAAGCACCGCCAACCGGCTTGCGGCGGACGCGGCGCGCTATCAGGGGCATCTGGCGGCCGCCGTCGCCTCCGCCGACATCGTCACGAACATCTTGACCGTGGTGAACCCAAAGCTGTCCAGCGAGTTGGCCAAGATATTCGAAGAGGTCTCCGAGTCGCAGTTGAGGGATCTCGACGCGCTCGACATCTCCACCGAACATGACATCGAGAAGACGATCCTCCAGACGATCTCCCTGGCTTCGGGCGCGCTGGCGCTTGGCATTCTGCTCGCTTGGCTGATCGGGCGCGGCATCATCCGGCCGATCAACGCGATGACAAGCTCGATGACCAAATTGGCGGCGGGTGATTTGACCTCCGAGATACCGGCGCGCGAGAATACGGACGAAATCGGCGTGATGGCGCACGCCGTCTCAATCTTCAAACGCAATCTGATCGAAACGGAAGGTCTGCGCGCCGCGCAGGAGACCCACAAGAAGCGGGCCGAGGACGAGCGCCGCACGGTGATGCTTGATCTGGCCGACAAGTTCGAGGCGACGGTCGGTCATATTGTGAATGAGGTGACCAGCCAGGCGATCGAACTGCAGTCCACCGCCGAAGCCATGGCGGCGACCTCCAGCGAAACCACTCGCCAGTCGCGCGCGATCACCATCGCCTCCAAGACCGCGACCGAAAATGTCCAGACCATGTCCGCGGCCACCCAGCAATTGACCGCGTCGGTGACCGAAATCCATCAGCAGGTCGAACTGTCGACCGAGATGATCGGCGCCGCCGTGGCGCAAGCCCAGACCAGCAACGAGCAGGTGCAGGGCCTGTCGACGGCGGCGCAGCGCATCGGCGACGTGGTGAAGCTGATCACCGACATCGCGGGGCAAACCAATCTGCTGGCGCTCAACGCGACGATCGAGGCGGCTCGCGCCGGGGAAGCCGGCAAGGGCTTCGCGGTCGTCGCGTCCGAAGTCAAGGCGTTGGCGAATCAGACCCAGCAGGCGACGGAGGAGATTTCGCAGCAGGTCAACGCCATCCAGGAAGCGACGCGGATCTCCGTGCGCGCGATCCAGGACGTGGCTGAGACCATCACGAAGGTGAACCAGAGCGCGACCGTGATCGCCTCTGCGGTCAGCCAGCAGGGCGCGACCACCCGCGAGATCGCGCGCAGCGTGGTCGAGGCGGCGCAAGGCACAAAGAAGGTCGCCTTCAACATCACCAGCATCAATTCAGCGGCCCAGGAGACCGGCGAATCAGCCTCTCACGTGCTGGACGCCGCCAAAGAGTTGAGCGCGGACGGCGCAGTGCTGAAAGGTCTGGTGGACGGCTTCCTGCAGGAAGTGCGGGCGGGCTGATCAGGTGGAGGCGGCGCCCGGATACTTCGCGTAGAAGACGACCGCCTCCTCCTCGACGTCATAGGTCACTGGTTCGCCTTGCGCGAAAAACAGCACGTCGCCCGCGCTCGCGCGCCAGCAGCGGCCTCCGGCGGAAACAGTCAAGGCGCCGGAGATGACGTAGACGATCTCGTCGAACGGCAGGCGCCAGACCGTCTTGACGCGTCGATAGCGCACGACGCCGCCGCCCAACGTGTCGCTCACCGATGGGCCGACCAAGCGGGCGATCTCCGCCGAGCCGTCGGGATAGGCGTTCTCAAAGCCCCTGTAGGGGGAAAAATTTCGGTTCGCCGCTTCGTAGAATTCCGCCATCGCTCTTGGCCTTCCCGCGTTTGAGGAGTCCTGAATATGCGACATTTCGAGCGCCGCGCCCGCAACGAGATCGGCATACGTCGAGGCCGAACTTGTTCAGCGCTTCAGGAAGAATGGCGCGTTTTCGGCTTTTCGCGTTTCAGGTTTGGGTGAAAGCGCGCTCGGCTTACTGCGGGCCGGCGGCGACGCGCGCCGCCTCGGACGCCTTTCTCGCGCTCAATTCCTGGAGCAGGTCGAAGACTCGGCAGGTCGTGGGGACAAGCCTGCTGGAGTAGATCATCACGTCGAACAAGTAAGACGGCAGATGCCGCGACAGATCCACGACGCCGCCGCGATCCAGATCTTCCGCGATCATGCTGCGCGGCAACCAAGCCAAGCCGAGGCCCGCGCGCGCCATCTCGCGCAGCACGATCTCCGATTCAGCCTCGCAAACCCGCTCCAGATCATACTCACCTAAATCGTTTTCGACGAGAAGCGCTGAAATCGTCGATCCAAAGAAGCTACTGCAAGGATAGGCGATGTACGGAATTCTGAAGCGTGGACCCCCCGCTTGGATCGTTTCATCAAACAAATCGCGGCGGGCGATCGGAATCAAGCTGTCTTTCATCCATTGGAAGTTCTTGAATTTCTTCTTGCACAACCCGAGTTTATGGGAATCATTTTCGTAACAAATGATAAAATCCGCTTCGGATTGTTCCAGCTTACGAATGCAGGTTTCACGCGACGAAATCTGATAAGAGAATTCAATCGACCTGCCACCTTTTCTTTGTTCGTTGATTTCCGAGTTAAGGTTCATCGCCATTCTCGGAATAACCGACAAGCCAAGACAATCCTGAATCGCGAAAATCACGCGGCTCGAGGATTGATTGTTGAGCTTGAGTCGATTGCGGAGATGATAGAACTGGTTGATCAGGTCTTCGACATGGGGTTTGACAAAGAAGGAGTTATCCAGCAGGCGCACGGGCTTGGTGCTGCGGTCAACAAGTTTGTATCCGAACCAATCCTCCAAGGATTGGATCCGTCGCGAAAACGCCGATTGCGTGATGTTTCTCCGCGCCGCCGCCCGTGAAAAGCTCTGCTCTTCAAGAAGAACCATAAGATCTTCGAGCCACTTTAGCTCCATGATGGCGCCTATGCTCCAGGTGCGATGGGAAGTAAGGAAAGGATCGCAGAATTCAGCGCCTGATAGATCAGAGAGTTGGGCAAAACTGTACACTCTTCATTGTAACGCCATCGATGGGCGCGCTCACGCCGTGTAGCGGGAAGTTGTTTCGAAGTAGGATGGCGGAAGATTTCTCGCCGCTTTTCCTCCCTGACATTCTCTGGCGCGCTCTTTAACCTCGCCAAGTCATCGACAGCGCCTCGCCTGTGAGTGACATTTATCACAGTGTGAGAATGCCACAAGCATCAACTGGTATATAATTGATGCAAGAATCTCCAGACGCCGATTGGTCGTCAGCGCGACGCCAAGCGCGTGCGCCACGCGCCAGTCTATTGATTCAAAATGAGAAAATAGAGGTTTTTTGACCTATGGTCAATATGATGGTCGACGCGGTTCAGACGCTGACGGCGGGCGTCGGCGCGCTGGCGTCTCGCAGATAGGCCTCAAGCCAGGCGGCGAGCGAGCGCCACTCCTCAACGGTCAAGCAGCCGTTCATCCCGCGGCATGGACCACAATCCACGCCGAGCAGCTTCAACCATCCTTTGGTGGCCGCGAGCAGGCCCATGCGGCTGGCGACGTCCACAAACCCTTCCGTCAGTTTCTGCAGGGCGACCGCGCGAAACAGGTCGTCCTGGACGACGGCTTCCTGAATC
>JBMLRS010000557.1:0-1486 GCA_049240905.1 Elsteraceae bacterium | reverse complement strand
GGCGGGCGCGAAATCGGCCGATCCGGTCGGGCAGACCGCCGCGCAGGCGCCGCAGCCCGCGCAGATCTGCGGATCGATGACGACCGCGTCCTTGCCCGGCGTGATCGCCCCGGTCGGGCAGACGCTGACGCAGCGGCTGCAGCCGGTCTTGGCGGATCGCGAATGCACGCAGATGTCCGGTCGGGCGTGAATGTAGCGCGGTTTCTCGAAGCCGCCGGTCATGTCCGCCGCGCGCCAGATCAGATCCGCGACCGCGATCGGGTCGCCGGGATCGGCGCGCAGATAGCCGTCGCGCTTCTCATGGGCCGGGAATAAAGGTGGCTCGCCGGACAGGTCGAGGATCAGGTCGCACTTCGAGGCGGCGCCGTTGCGCGGCGCGCCGAAGGCCAGCTTGTCGCGCGAGGAGGGGGCGGGGACCGCGTAGCCGTCCACCACAAGCTCGAACGCGCCGAGATAGCCTTTGGCGCGGTTGACTCGGCCGGCGACGACCGGGAACTCCATCCGCCGGGGCGGCTGCACGCCTTCGGTCTGGCGCAACAACACGGTGACGTTCAGCCGGTCCGCCAGCTTCCCCGCCGCCTCCAGCGCGACCGAATCGCGGCCATAGATCAAGGTCACGCCTTCCGAGCGCAGCTCGACGCTGGGCACGGCGGGCGCGCTCAAGGCGGCTTCGGCCAGCAAGGCCGCGATCTTCGGCGTGGCGGCTTTCGCCTGGCTGGACCAGCCCGCCCGCTCGCGGATGTTCACATAGCCGATCGTCGCCTCCACGCCCGCCTCCACGCGGATCTCCTCGAAGCGAGGGGCTTCCTGCGTGCAGGCCAGGATCAGCGGCGCGCCGCGCTTGAGCGCGCGTTCAAACCGGTCGATCTGCGCGCCGCACAGCTCGGTCGCGACATCGGCGGTCGCCGCGCCGCAGGCCTTGGCGATGGCCGTTCCATCCAGGGGCATCGTGCCCTGGCAATCGCAGATCAGCAGCTCGCGCCCGTCTATTTTCATCTGCCCTATGGCTCCCTGTGCATGTCGGCTTGTGCCCGCCGCCGTGAAACATGAAATAAGGGGGCCATGACATCATATCTAGTGAAACCGAACCCGACCGATCCTCGCCTCACCCGAAGGGTCGAAGGGGTGGATCAGAACGGCGAGCCGATCACGACGTCCGTGCCGATGGAGCGGCCCTTGACGCTCTATCTGAACGGCCAGGAAATCGTGACCATGATGACGATCGGCGATTTCCCGGACTATCTGGGCGTCGGCTATCTGATCAGCGGGGCCGCCGGGATGCTGATCGCCCTGCTGATCGGCGGCGGCATGAACCTGTTCAGCTACTGGAACGCCGACAAGATCGTGCTGAAGATGTACCGCGCCCAGCCGGTGGACGAGAACCATCCGAACGCCGTGGTCCGCAACTATGTCGCCGACGTGCGCCAGATGGCGCGCGACGCCGGCCTGCCCCAGCCGCAGGTCGCCATCATCCCCAACGATCAGC
>JBMLRS010000556.1:0-2900 GCA_049240905.1 Elsteraceae bacterium | reverse complement strand
AACGATCGGAACCGTCGCCGCGCCCTCAGCGCCGCCTGCCGCTTCCGCCGGCCTCGCCGTCACGGATTGGCGCAACCGCGCCGACCCCAAGATCGGCGGCAGGCGCGTCGCGCTGGAGCCGGAGGAGCTGTCGCGCGCGACGGCGTCCACCGCCGATCGCCGCTTCGCGTTGATCGGCACGGATTACGCCCTGCGCGTGCTCCGCCCCGACGCGAGCGAGGCGAGCCAGGCCCGCCTGCCGTCCGCCGCCTGGGGCGTCGCGGTCTCCGCCGACGGGCGGATGGCGGCGGCGGCCTTGGGCGACGGCACGCTGCGCTGGTTCGCGCTCAGCCCGGAGGGCAGGCTCGCCGAACGGCTGGCGCTCTATCCGACCTCCGACGGCGCGCGCTGGATCGCCTGGACCCCGGAAGGCTTCTTCGATCACGCCGACGGCGGCGGCAAGGAATTCGTGGGCTATCAGCTCAATCGCGCCAAAGGCCAGGCGCCGGACTGGTTCAGCTTCGCCCAGGTCTATCGCCTGTTCTACGCGCCCGATCTGGTCGCGCAGCGCCTGCGCGGACAGGGGGCGGAGGAGGCGAGGACTCGCCTGGCCTCGATCGGCGACCTGCGTCAGAGGTTGGAGAAGGTCGGCCCGCCGCGGGTGGAGCTGGTCGCGCTTTGCTGGCGGGAGGAAGGGAACGAGAAATGCTCGGATCTTGGGTCGGCTCCCGTTGTGACTCGATCGGCCGCGCGCGGCGCGGCGCCGGAGGTGGCGTTCCATTTCGTGACGGCGGAGCAGGGGGCGGACGTGCAACTCCCTGCCGGCGTCACCTCCGCCGAGATCCGCTTCAAGCTGATCGAACAGAACGCCGAGGCCGGCCCGGTCGACGCCTTCCTCAATAACCGCAATGTCGGCCGCTCGATCAAGCGGCGCTCCACCCAGGCCGCGGACGGCGTGCAGAGCCTGCCGGTGCCGGTCGATTCCGGCCTCAGCCGCCTGGAGCTGCGCGCCTATGACCAGGCGGCCCAGGCCTACTCCCGCTCGCGTCTGATCCGCATCGCGGCGCCCGTCGCGCCGAAGGCGGCGCCACAGAAGCCGAAGCTTTACGTGCTGGCGGTCGGGATCAACGCCTACGCCCGCGCGATCGGTCCGCTGAACTTCGCCGTGCCCGACGCCAAATCCTTCGCGGACACCGTGCGCGAAGGGGCGGGCGGCCTGTTCCGCGGGGTCGAGGTGATCGAACTCTATGACGAAGACGCCCGCGCGCAGGCCGTGCTGTCAGCGATGGAGCGGATCGGCGCCGCCGCCAATCCCGAGGACACCGTGTTGATCTATTTGTCCGGCCACGGCGTGGTGATGGATCAGCGCTATTACTTCGTCACTCACAACGTCGCGACGCCGAAAGCCATCCCGACCGACGCCTTCTCAGAGGCCATGCTGATTCGCGGCATGGCCGGGATCCGCGCCAAGAACGGCATGATGTTCCTCGACACTTGCCACGCCGGGGCCTTCACGCTCGACAGCGCCAGCCAGTTGGCCCACGAGAGCGGCCGTTACGTGCTGGCGGCGGCCTCCAGTGTCGAGGAGGCGCTGGATTCCTATGACAACAAGAACGGCGTCTTCGCCACCGCCGTGCTGCGCGGCTTGAGGGGCGCCGGCTCGCGTCCGGGCGGCAAGGCCGTGAACAATTTCGAGTTGGGCTTCTTCGTCACTCCAGAAGTGAAGCAACTCGCCGCCGAGAAGAAGCACCGCCAAAGCGCCCGCTTCAAGATCGCCGCCGACGACGCGCAGCCTTTTCCCATTGTGGAGCTGAAGAATTAGGGAAACTACTTCAAATAAACCCCTCACCCTGAGCCTGTCGAAGGGTCAAGCAAACTCTTCGTCGCTTCCCATTTGCGACCTATCGACAAGCTCAGGGTGAGGGAAGTATTTGCGTTCATAGAAAACTCGTCATTGCGAGCGCAGCGAAGCAATCTACCGGGGTCAACGTGACGTGCTTATCACTCTTTTCCTACTAGATTGAGGCTGCGAACCCTTCACTCCCGCGCCAGCAGCAACGCCGCCAGATCCCCCGCGACGATGAATTCGCCGCCCTTGATCGCCGCGCGCATATCATCCGGCGTCAGCAGGATGATTTCCATCTCCTCCAGATCTCCGGAGGCCGGCGGCTGTTTCAAGGTCACGCCGGTCGCCTGAAAGAAATAGGCGCGGCTGGCGTATTGGGTCGCGGAGACCACGCAATCGCCCAGCGAGCGCCACTCGCCGCCACCATAGCCGGTTTCCTCCAACAGCTCGCGCTGGGCGGCCCGCAGCGGCGGCTCCGCGCCATCGATATGGCCGGCGGGCAGGGTCAAGCCCACCCGCCCGGCGCCATGCTTGTATTGCCGCTCGCAGATCAGTTTCCCGTCCGCCGTGGTCGCGACGATAACCACATGGTCGAACAGCTGGACCCGCCAGTAATCCTCGATCACACGCCCGTCGGGCAGTTCGACCCTATCGACCGCGATCGTCATCCGGCCGGGGACGGCGAATTTTTGCTCCCTGGCCAGCAGGCGCCAGGGCTTGATCCCTGTCACGCCGCCGCGCGCATGCGGGTGACGAAGTCGGTCACCACCGGGCCTTCGCCGCCGGGCGCCTTGTCCATCGCGTCCAGCATCGCGCTGGCGAAGATCACGCCGTCGGCCTGGCCCTTCAAGGTGGCGACATGCGCCGGGGTCGAGATGCCGAAGCCGACGCAGACCGGCCGGTCGGTCGCCTGACGCAGCCGCAGCAGCATCGGGGCCAACTCGTCCGCGATCTCCTTGCGCGCGCCGGTCACGCCGCGCACGGCCACCGCATAGAGGAAGGCCGTGCAGTTCTCCAGGATCATCGGCATGCGGTCGGGCGGGGTGGTCGGGGCCACGAAGGTGACCATGCCCAA
>JBMLRS010000555.1:0-1169 GCA_049240905.1 Elsteraceae bacterium | reverse complement strand
GTATCCTCCTGGTCGATTGGTGGTTGGAGCGGTCGGTTTTCCCGACTCTGGAAAGTTCGTTGGGGCCCCGCCTGGCCCAGGTCTCAAACGGCGCGGAACACCCCCACGCCGTAAAGGATGGACGCTCCGACCGCGCCCCAAAGAGCGGAGACCGGCACGCCTTCGCCGATCGGCAGGCTGGCGATCGGCTCGGCGCCGAACAGGGACAGCCAGACCAGATGGATGATCACGCTGCCCAGCAACGTGATGAACAGCCGGTCGCCGCGGGTGGTGGAGATGCCCAGGATTCCGCGCCGCTCCACTTCCGGCCTTTTGACGGCCAGCCAGGTCATCAGCGCGAGCACGGAGAAGAGGGCGATGAAGAAGGCGGCGGTGACTGGCGTCCAGGCCATCCAGTCGAGATTGAGCATCACACCCTCCCCAGGGCGAAGCCCTTGGCGATGTGGTTGCGCACGAACCAGATGACCAAGGCCCCGGGGACCAGGGTCAACATCCCCGCCGCGGCGAGCAGCCCCCAATCCATCCCCGCCGCCGAGGCCGTGCGGGTCATGATCGAGGAGATCGGCATGTTGTTGGTGAGCGTGCGCGCCAGCAGCAGTTCGACCCACGAGAACATGAAGCAGAAGAAGCCGGCCACGCCTACGCCGTTGGCGATCAAGGGCAGGAAAATCTTCACGAAGAAGACTGGGAAGGAATAGCCGTCGATCTGCGCGGTTTCATCAATCTCACGCGGGACGCTGGACATGAAGCCTTCCAGGATCCAGACCGCGAGCGGCACGTTGAACAGGCAATGCGCCAGCGCGACCGCCCAATGGGTGTCGAACAGGCCGATCGCGGAATAAAGATTGAAGAAGGGCAGCGCGAAAATCGCCGGCGGGGCCATCCGGTTCGACAGCAGCCAGAAGAACAGATGCTTGTCGCCGACGAAGCGATAGCGCGAGAAGGCGTAGGCCGCCGGCAGCGCCGCCGCCAGCGAGATCACCGTGTTGATCGCGACGAAGGTCAGCGAGTTCAGATAGCCGTTGTACCAGGACGGATCGGTGAAGATCCGCGCGTAGTTCTGCAGGGTCGGCGCCTGCGGCCAGAGCGTCAGCCCCGCCGTGATCTCGACGTTCGACTTGAAGCTCATGTTGAGCAGCCAATAGATCGGCAGCAGCAGGAACAAGAGA
>JBMLRS010000554.1:0-5783 GCA_049240905.1 Elsteraceae bacterium | reverse complement strand
CAGTTCGGCAAGGCTCGGCGCGGCTGGCTGGGCGTTCGTATCCAGACCGTCACCGACGAACTGGCCGAGAGCCTTGGCCTCGACAAGCCGAAAGGCGCGCTGGTCTCCGCCGTCACTGAAGGCGGTCCGGCCGCCAAGGCGAAGATCGAGCCCGGCGACGTGATCGTCCGCTTCGACGGCCGCGACGTGCCGGACATGAAGCGTCTGCCCCGCATCGTCGCCGACACGCCGGTCGACAAGTCGGTTGAGGTCGTCGTGTGGCGCAAGAAGAGGGAAGTGGCGCTGCGCACCACTGTCGCCGAGCTGGTGGAGAACGAGCAGGTCGCAGCCGCGACGCCTGCCCCGAAAACGCCGGAGCCCGGCGCCGCTGGCGCCTCCGTGGCGACGGTCGGTCTTCAGCTCTCCACCCTGAACGCGCAACTGAAGGAACGCTTCAGCCTCGCCGACGACGCCTCGGGCGTGGTGGTGACCGAAGTGCGCAGCGGCAGCCCGGCCGCGGAGAAAGGCGTTCGGGTTGGCGATCTGATCGTCGAAGTCGGTCAGGAAGAAGTGAAGACCGCCCAGGACGTCGCCGCCAAGATCAAGGCGGCGCGCGACGCCGGCAAGAAGACCGTGCTGTTGCTGGTCGATCAGAAGGGCGATCTGCGGTTCATCGCGGTTCGCATCGATCAGGGCTGATCAAACCCGATCAGGCTCAGGCTTTCCAAGCCTGAGCCTGATCGCTTTCTTGAGTCGTCTCAGCCGTTCACGAATTCCCGACGGCGATAGCCTTGCAGATAGAGCAAGGCGGTGAGATCGCCATGCACGATGCGCGCGTGGCACGCGTCGGCGACGACAGGCTTCGCATGGAAGCCGACTCCCAGGCCGGCGGCCTGGATCATGTCCAGATCATTCGCGCCATCGCCGACGGCCGCGCAGTCCGCGAGACTCAACCCGCGTTCCGCCGCCAGGCTCTGCAACCGTTCGCGCTTGCCGCGGCGATCGAGCAGACGGCCCTGCAGCCTGCCGGTCAGTTTGCCGTCCACGATCTCCAGATCATTCGCGTCCTCGCGATCGAACCCCACGCGAGCGGCGGCGAGGCGCGTGAAGTAGCGAAAGCCGCCGCTGACCAGCGCCGTGTAAGCGCCATGAGCGCGCATGGTGGCGATCAGCGTGGCGGCGCCGGGCATCGGGTTCATGCGCAGCGCGGTGCGGTCAAGGGCGGAGACTTCCAAACCCTTCAGCATCGCCACGCGCTCCACCAACGCCTGGCCGAAATCGATCTCCCCGCTCATCGAGCGGTCGGTGATGGCGGCCACTTCGGCGCCCACCCCCGCTTCCTCCGCCAACTCATCCAGGGTCTCGTTCTGGAGGATCGTGGAATCCATGTCCGAGATCAGTAGCTTCTTGCGTCGGTTCGCGGCAGGAAGGGCGGCGACGTCGATCGGCCATCCCTCCACCATCCGCTCGACCGACGCCAGCGCGCGTTCCGGGTCGCCGGCGAAGGGAATGTCGACCGCCTCTTCGGCGCCGAGCCAGATCGGCTCCCCGACCTCCAGGCCGCTGCGGACCATCTCGGCGCGGGCGGCTTCGACGCCGGACAGGTCAAGCTCGACCCGGCCTGCCGCCGCGATCATGATCAGAACATGGTGCATGGCAGCGAAATAGCGGACGGCGTATGAGCAGGGCAAGGGGCGTGCTGGTTTTGGCGGGGCCGACGGCCAGCGGCAAAAGCGCCGTGGCGGCCAGGATCGCGGCGGAGATCGGCGGAGTCGTGATCAACGCGGACGCGATGCAGGTCTATCGCGGTCTGGCCGCGCTCACCGCACAACCCGATCTCGCGACCGGGTCGCCGCCGCATCGGCTCTACGGCGTTCTGGATCCGACCGACGCTTGCTCCGCCGCGCGTTGGGCCGAACTGGCGGCGGTGGAACTGCGGGAGGCGTCGGGGCCGCCGATCCTGGTGGGCGGCTCCGGTCTCTATCTCCGCGCGCTGATGCAGGGGTTCGCGCCGATTCCTCCCGCGCCGCCGGAAGTGCGCGCGGCTATGACCGAGCGTCGGCGTGAGATCGGCGCTCTCGCGTTTCACGCCGAACTGGCCGCCTGCGATCCGATCGCCGCCGCGCGGCTCCACCCGACCGACGCGCAGCGTTGTTTGCGCGCGCGTGAAGTGTTCGAGGCCACTGGTCGCTCGCTTAGCAGTTGGCAGAACGAGGCGCGCGCGCCCTATCCAGGGTTCGAGTGGCATGTCGCGCGTCTGGATCCGCCGCGCGCCGATCTTTATCGCCGGATCGACGCCCGGCTGCCGGAACTGGTCGCAGCCGGCGCGTTGGCCGAAGTGTCGGCGTTGATCGATCTGGATCCGGCGCTGCCCTCCGCCCGCGCGCTGGGCTTCGCCGAATTTCGCAATCACTTGCGCGGGCTTGTGGATCTTGAAGCGGCCGTAAGCGAGGCGGCGCAAGCGACTCGGCGCTACGCCAAGCGCCAAACTACTTGGTTCCGCCACCAGCTCGCCGCCGACCTGATCATCGAGGCGCAAGAAAGTGATTCAATCGCCGACAGAATCTTTGCATTTATTCGCGAGAGACAGTTGACCCCCCGGATCTGACAGCTTAGGTTCCGCGCCTCGTTTTCGACGAGCGTGAATTGGCGCGGGATGGGGCAAGATGAGTGAAACTTTAGCAGCGGTTGAAACGATGACCGGCGCCGAGATGGTGCTGCGCGCGCTGAAGGATCAGGGCGTCGAGGTTATCTTCGGGTATCCGGGCGGCGCGGTGCTGCCGATTTATGACGCGCTGTTCAAACAGAACGCGGTCCGCCACATTCTTGTTCGGCACGAGCAGGCGGCGGTGCATGCGGCCGAGGGCTACGCGCGTTCGACGGGCAAGGCCGGCTGCGTGCTCGTCACCTCCGGCCCTGGCGCGACCAACGCCGTGACCGGTCTGACCGACGCGCTAATGGATTCCATCCCGCTGATCTGCCTGACCGGGCAGGTGCCGACGCATCTGATCGGCAACGACGCGTTCCAGGAGGCCGACACAACCGGCATCACGCGGCCTTGCACCAAACATAACTACCTCGTCCGTGACGTCGAGGAGTTGTCCCGCGTGCTGCATGAGGCGTTCTACGTGGCCTCGCATGGTCGCCCCGGCCCGGTCGTGATCGATCTGCCGAAGGATGTGCAGTTCGCGACCGGGACCTATCACGGCCCTGACGCGATCCAACACAAGAGCTATCGTCCCCAGGTGATCGGCGACGTCGCCAAGATCGACGCCGCGCTGGATCTTCTGGCCTCGGCCGAGCGTCCGATCATCTATGGCGGCGGCGGCATCATCAATTCGGGGCCTGAGGCCTCGCGCCTGCTGCGGGAGTTCGTGAAGCTGACCGGCTACCCCTGCACCCTGACCCTGATGGGGTTGGGCGCGCTGCCGGCGACCGATCCGCATTTCCTGGGCATGCTGGGCATGCACGGCTCCTACGAGGCCAACCTCGCGATGCATGGCTGCGACGTCATGCTGGCGGTCGGCTCGCGCTTTGACGACCGGGTGACTGGCAACCTCAAGGCCTTCTCGCCGGGCAGCAAGAAGATCCACATCGACATCGATCCTTCCTCGATCAACAAGAACGTGCGAGTCGAAGTGCCGATCGTGGGCGACGTGGCCGAGGTGCTGAAGGTGATGATCGAGCGCTGGAAGCAGCGCAAGATCGCCTCGCGCGCCGACGCGATCAAGGGCTGGTGGGGCCAGATCAACCAGTGGCGCAAGCGCGATTGCTTCCATTTCGTGCAGCCCGATCGGATCATCAAGCCGCAATACGCCATCAAGCGCCTGTTCGAGCTGACGCGCGACAAGGAACCCTACATCACCACCGAGGTCGGCCAGCATCAGATGTGGGCGGCCCAGTATTACGGCTTCGAGAGCCCGAACCATTGGATGACCTCCGGCGGCCTGGGCACCATGGGCTATGGCTTGCCGGCGGCGATCGGCGTGCAGATCGCCCATCCGGAGGCGCTGGTGATCGACATCGCCGGCGAGGCGTCGATCCTGATGAACATTCAGGAGATGTCGACCGCCGTGCAGTATCGCCTGCCGGTCAAGATCTTCATCCTGAACAATCGCTGGATGGGCATGGTCCGCCAATGGCAGGAACTGCTTCATGGCTCGCGCTATTCCGAGAGCTATTCGGAGGCGTTGCCTGACTTCCTGAAGCTGTCCGAGGCTTTCGGCGGCGTCGGTCTGCGGGCGGAGAAGCTGGATGATCTGGACGGCGTGATCGGCCAGATGCTGGAGATCAATGACCGCCCGGTCATCGTCGACGTCGCGGTGGACGAGAAAGAGAACTGCTTCCCGATGATTCCGTCGGGCGCCGGCCATCACGAGATGCTGTTGGGGCCGGAAGACCGCGCGAACCCCTCCGCGGCCGAAGACGGCATGGTGCTGGTGTAATGACTGATCGGATCATCGCTCGCCACACCATCGCGGTTCTGGTCGATAACGAGCCGGGCGTGCTCGCCCGGGTCATCGGCTTGTTCTCTGGTCGCGGCTACAACATCGAAAGCCTGACCGTGGCCGAAGTCGACGCCGCCAAGGGGTTGTCGCGCATCACCATCGTCACCTCCGGCACGCCGATGGTGATTGAGCAGATCAAGGCGCAGCTGGCGCGGCTGGTGCCGGTCCACGCAGTCCGCGATCTCACCGCCGAAGGCCCGCATGTCGCGCGCGAGCTGGCGCTGATCAAGGTTAAGGGCCGGGGCGAGGGGCGCATCGAAGCCCTGCGCATCGCCGACATCTTCCGCGCCCGCGTGATCGACGCCACCACCGAAAGCTTCGTGTTCGAGCTGACCGGCGGCGGCGAGAAGCTGGACGCGTTCATCAATTTGATGACCCCCCTGGGGCTGATCGACGTCAGCCGCACCGGAATTGTCGCCATCAGCCGCGGGGCTGAAGGCCTCTAAGCCAGGAAGGCGGCCAGACCCAACTCATCTCCTCACCTTGAGCTTGTCGAAGGGTCATGCGAGCGGCGGACTGTTTCTAGTTGGTCCGACCCTTCGACAAGCTCAGGGTGAGGGATGAGGGCGCTGGCGCCGGCGACAGGAAACTCGTTGAACTTTAATCTGGAGGACTCCAATGCGTGTTTATTACGATCGCGACGCTGATGTCGGCCTCGTGAAATCCAAGAAGATCGCCATCGTCGGCTACGGCAGCCAAGGCCACGCCCATGCCCTGAACCTGCGTGATTCGGGCGTGAAGAACGTCGTGATCGCTCTGCGTCCTGGCTCGCCCACCGCGAAGAAGGCCGAAGGCGCCGGCTTCGTCGTCGAGGCCCCGGACGTCGCCGCGAAGACCGCCGACATCGTCATGATGCTGGCCCCGGACGAGCATCACGCCGCGATCTACAGCAACTCGCTCAAGGCCCAGATGAAGCCCGACTCGGCTCTGGCCGTCGCGCATGGCTTTTCGGTCCATTTCGGTCTGGTCGAAGCGCGCCCGGACATCGACGTTTTCATGGTCGCCCCGAAGGGCCCCGGCCACACCGTGCGTTCCGAGTACGCCCGCGGCGCCGGCGTTCCCTGCCTGATCGCGCTGGCCCAGAACGCCACCGGCAACGCGCTGGAAGTCGGCCTCTCCTACGCCTCGGCGATCGGCGGCGGTCGCGCCGGCATCATTGAGACGACCTTCAAGGAAGAGTGCGAGACCGACCTGTTCGGCGAGCAGACCGTCCTGTGCGGCGGCCTCACGGCCCTGATCCTGGCCGGCTACGAGACGCTGGTCGAAGCCGGCTACGCGCCGGAGATGGCCTATTTC
>JBMLRS010000553.1:0-6973 GCA_049240905.1 Elsteraceae bacterium | reverse complement strand
GGTTTCCATCGGCTCTGGCTGGCGCAAGGCGATCAAGGAGCGTCTGGGCGGCGTGCATGGCTGCACGCATCTGGTGGAGCTGCTGGCGCCGCTCGGCACGGTCGCCTACCAGACCATCATCGGCCACAAAATGAAGCGTCAGCGCGAGTCGGGCGAGCCGCGCCCGCCCTCGACCAGCCGCCCCGCCGTCCTCAACACCTGCCACGCCTATGACGCGACCGGGCCGATCGTGGCGGAGCTGTGGCCGGAATGGGCGGCGAAGACGGAGGCGTGAGGGGGAATTAGCAAAAAACCTCATGCTGAGCTTGTCGAAGCACGGCCCTTCGACAGGCTCAGGGTGAGGGAGGAGTTTGGGATTACTTCCCTGGCGTGCCGGATTTACGTTTGGCGCCCTTGCGGCCGGCGCTCTCGGAGCGGCGCTGCAGGGCGGCCTTGAAGCCGTCGGCCCAGCGCGCGCGGGCGTCGGCGGCGGCGCAGGGGTTGAGCGGGGCGGCGGTGGCGTCGATCGCGGCGGCGGCTTCGTCGTCTTCGATCGGATGGGCCTTGCCGGCGATCCAGCCATTGGCGTAGGCGCGGCTGAGCTCGAAGGGCGGGGTCGCGATTTCAGGGGTCATGTCGTCAACTCCACCAATGAATGAGAGTCAGAAGTGGGGACGCAGGGGACCGATTACAATCTGACCCGCTAACTCCGGTGCGCTTGGCCGCCGTCGATCGTGAGAATCGTCCCGGTGGTGTAGCCGGACAGGTCGGAGGCCAGGAAGGCCACGGCGTTGGCGATTTCGCCCGAGGTCGCCGCGCGTTTGAAGGGAAAAGTTTCGACCAATTCGCGCCAGCGATCCGCCTCACCCAGCAGGGCGGCCGCGCGGCGGCGCAGCAGCATCTCCATGCGGTCGGTCGCGGTCAGGCCGGGATTGATCCCGACCACCCGCATCCCGTGAGACGGGGCTTCCGCGCCCAGCGCGCGGGTCAGCGCCATCAGCGCCGCGTTGCCCGCGCTGCCGGCGATGTAGTTGGCGTCCATCTTCTCCCCGGCCGAGCCGATGACGTTGACGATCACGCCTTTCCCGCGCGCGCCCATCGCGGTGAAGAAGGCGCGGCAGAGATTGATGGTGCCGAACACTTTGAGGTCCCAGCCGGCGCGCCAGGCGTCGGACGGGACGTCGACCAACCGTCCGCCAGGAATGGCGCCGGCGTTGTTCACGAGGATGTCGATTTTCGCGCCGTAGCGCTTGGCGAGCAGCCCGGCGGAGGCTTCGTCGGCGATGTCGATCGGCTCCAGCAGGATCTCGACGCCAGGCTTCGCGCCTTTGAGGGCTGACGCGCGCGCCTCTTGCAGGTTCGCCTCATTGCGAGCGCAGAGGATCAGGTTGACGCCCTCGGCGGCCAGAAGCTCGGCGCAGGCGCGGCCGATGCCCTTCGATCCCCCGGTGATCAGGGCCCAGCGGCCGTTCAATCCAAGATCCATGACGCGTCTCCTGATCAGCGAGAAAGTTGCGTGGCGACGACGCAGGCGAGCACCGCCGCCGCCGCGCCGAGCGTGGCCCCGGTCATCGGTTCGCCCAACAGGAGCGCGGCCCAGATCAGCGAGAGCACGGGCTGCGCCAACTGCAACTGACCGACGCGCGCCACGCCGCCGAGCGCCAGCCCGCGATACCACGGAAAGAATCCCAGGAACATGCTGACGATCGAAAGATAGGCGAAGCCGGCCCAGGCCGAAGGGGTCGCGGTCCAAAGGCTCCCGAGATCGGCCGCCGCGACGGTGAGCGCGGCGGTGAGCGGCAGCGCCAGAACCAACGCCCAGCAAATCACCCAGATCCCGCCCATCTCGCGCGCCAGGGCGCCGCCCTCGGCGCCGCCGCGGCCGGCCGCAGCGACCGCGCCCAACAGCAGCAGGTCCGAGGCCGCCAAGGACCCGGCGCCGCGGGTCAGGGCGAACAGGAGCACCGCGGCGACGCCCGCCGCGGCGGATCCCCAGAAAGCGGGGGAGAGTCGTTCCCGACTGCGCGTCACGGCGACGACGGCGGTCGCGATCGGGATCAAGCCCGCGACGATGATTCCATGCCCGGCCGAGGCGGAGGAGAGCGCGAGCGAGGTCAGCAGCGGAAAGCCCAGCACCACCCCCAGCGCGACCAACCCCAGGCGCGGCCAGAGGTCTGTGCGCGGCAAGGGGCGCCGCGCCGCCAGGAGAACCAGCGCCGCCAGCAGCCCGGCGATCACCGCGCGGCCGAGCCCGGCGAGCGCGCCGTCGATTCCGCCGGTCACCGCCAGACGAGTCGCGGGCAGGGACATCGAGAAGGCCAGCACCCCCAGGCCGCCCCAGATCAGCCCCTGCGCGGTCGCGTTCGCCGCTCTTGTCGTCGCCCTGTCCATCGTGAGTTTCTCCTTTAGTAGAATCTACTATAGTAGAAATTTGACGACAAGCCGTGAATCGCCGTCTCTTTCAGTCGGATCGAACGGAGGGGCGAAACATGGCGGAGCTGCGATCTGGCCCCGATCACAGCGCGCAGGCGCAGGAGTCCGCGTCCGACCATGCCGGCGCGCTGGCGGCGAACTTACGTCGATTGCGGCGGGAGCGGGGGTTGACGCTGGACGGGTTGGCGGCGGCGAGCGGCGTCAGCCGGGCGATGCTGTCGAAGGTGGAGCGGGGCGCCTCCGTACCGACCGCGACGGTGCTGGGAAAGATCGCCGGTGGGTTGGAGGTTGGGCTTTCGCAACTGGTCGGGCCGCTGCGGGAGCGCGCTCCGGCGCTGCTGGGTCCGGAAGAGCAGCCAGTCTACCGCGATCCGGAGACGGGCTTCGAGCGCCGCTCGCTTTCTCCCCTGTTTCCGGATCGGCGGGTCGATTTCGCGCGAAATTTTCTGCCGCCCGGCGCCGCCGCGATCTTCCCGCCGCACCGCCGTGGGGTGGAGGAGTATCTCTATGTCGTCAGCGGGTCGCTGATCGTGGTGGTGGACGGCGCGCGCCACGCGGTGGGGCCGGGATCATCGCTCTACTACCCTGGGCATGTGGCCCATGAATTCCGCAACGAGAGCGACGCGCCGACGGTGTTCTTCGTGGTGATCGACAGCGCCGCGACGCTGTGACCCGCTCAGGCCCGCCCCATCGCGCGCTCGATCAAATCCGGCTGGCCCGGCCAATCCGCCGCGCAGCGGTAGTAGGCTAGGACGAAGACCCGCATCGCGGAGGTCAGGCTGGACTGCTTTCGCCCGAGACTGACCCGACTGCAGAGGTGATTGACGCTCAACCCTTCCCGGCGCGCGATGTCGGTCAGCGCCTCCCACATCTCCGGCTCCAGCCGCATGCTGGTTCGGTGGCGATCGATCAGGATGTTTCGGCTTTGCAGGGTCGTGGACATGGGAGGATCGGAAGCCAACTTGCGTTAAGGTTGAGAGTTATGCGCGACGCTGCGCAACCTAGCCGCCTGATGATCAATTATGCAACCGATAATCGTAAATCTTCTACACAAAATCCATTAATCATTTTTCTGCCGGAGTTCTCACAATCATCGCGAGGGCGTGAACCGGTCCGGACATCTCTTCCGCGAGAATCTCGTACACTCGCCGCTGGCGCGCGACGCGGCTTAGTCCTTCGAACGCGCTGGAGACCACGTCGACGGTGAAATGCGTCTCGCCGCCTGGCCGCGCGCCGACATGTCCGGCGTGCTTGGAGGAATCATCAATGACCGCCAAATGAACGGGTGACAGGGCGACGGTCAGCTTTTCCTGAATGCGAGTGGCGACGGGGCCCATAGGCATAGCGCTCCAAATTTGTACGACAGTTGGTATAACATATGAACGAAGATCCTCCGCGTGAAGGATCGGCGTTGCTATCAAATACCGTCGCAGCCGCTATTTTGGTTACGTGAACGACACAAGGGTTCGAGAAATGGCGACGACGCGGTGGCCTTGGCAGGACAGGACGGGGCGGCTTTCCGCGCTGAAGGCCCCGATCTTCGCGCTGACGTTGGCCCCGGGGCTCTGGCTGCTGGGCCGCGCCCTGGCGCAAGACCTGGGCGCGCGCCCCTACAACGAAGTGATCCATGAGATCGGATTGTGGAGCTTCCGCCTGCTGCTGATCACGCTGGCGGTGACACCGCTGCGCCGGATCGGAGGATGGCCGAAACTGGCCCAGACGCGTCGGATGCTAGGGGTCGCCGCCGCGGTCTATCTGATGATCCATTTTGTCGCCTATGCGGTGGATCAGTCGCTGGATCTGGGGAAGATCGCCTCGGAGATCGTCAAGCGGCTGTATCTGACCATCGGTTTCGTCGCGCTGATCGGGATCATGGCGATGGCGGTCACCTCGACGGACGCGATGGTCAGGCGCATGGGCGGGCGGGCGTGGCAGCGGCTGCATTATCTGGCTTATCCGATGACGCTGCTGAGCCTCGTGCATTTCTTCATGCAGGCGAAGCTGGAGATCGCGGAGCCGACCCTTATGGCCGGGATCTTCGGCTGGCTGATGGGCTATCGCGCGCTCTACGCGATCCGCCAGCGCGCCCTGCCGGTCCTGTGGCTTGCGGGGCTGGGCGTCGCGTCGGCGCTGCTGACCGGGATCGGCGAGGCGGTCTATTTCAATTATCTGACCAACGCCCCGATCCTGCGCGTGCTGGAGGCGAACCTGTCGTTGGATCTGGGGTTGCGGCCGGCCGCGGCCTTGCTGCTGATCGCCGTCGCCCCGACGGCGCTGGCGCTGGCGTCGCCCCTATGGACCGCGCCGCGCGAAAACGGGCTTCGACGCGCCTCGTAACCTTTCGTCGCCGATAGCATCTTGCCGCCGGGCCGTCTGGTTTCCATACTTCCCTCATGGCTCGCGCGCGTCTGAACCCTTTGTTCGCCGAAGAGGCGGAAACCCAAGCTCGTTCTCAAATGAGACGCTGCGAAGCGGAAGGCTGCGCGGAGGCGGGCGAATATCGCGCGCCGCGCTCGCGCGATCAGCTCAACGATTACCGCTGGTTCTGTCTGGATCATGTTCGCGCCTACAACAAGCAGTGGGACTATTACGCGGGCATGAAGGCCGAGGAGATCGAGGCCCATATCCGCAAGGACACCACCTGGCAGCGCCCCACCTGGCCGCTGGGCGGCGGGGCCTCGAGCCGGCTGCGCGACGACATCCGCGTGCATGATCCCTTCGGCGTGTTCGGCGGCGGCTTCGGCCCCTCCGGCGCCTCGGAGGAGGAGCGGGCGGAGGCGTTTCGCCGGCGGCGGCCCGCCACCCCGGAGGAGAAAGCCGCAGCCGTGCTTGATCTCACCTTGCCCGTCTCGTTGGCGGAGGTTAAAAAACAGTACAAGCAACTTGTTAAGCGGCATCATCCCGACGCCAACGGCGGCGACAAGGACGCCGAGGAACGGCTTAAATCGATCAACGAGGCTTATGCGACCCTGCGCGCCAGCCTCTCCTACGCCTAGCGCCTAGCGCCTTTCGACGAAGAGTGAGTGATAAGAACCGAAATCGCGCTAAGTTCCATGAAGTCACGAACAGACGTCGCTTCGGCGTGAGCGTCAGCTGTTCGAGTGCGTCGCTGGCCTGAGCGCCGCTTGTCCAGAGTCAATGGCCCCGCCATTGCGAAGCCCCAACTTTCGGATCCCGTTTGAATGACCGCCTTGTCCCAAAAGCAGATGCATTCCGCCGCCCATCCCGACACCACCGTGAAGGTCCGTGAAGTCTTCGGCATCGACGTCGACATGGAGGTTCCGGCCTTCAAGGACGGCGGCGAGTATGTGCCGGACTTTGATCCGAGCTATCACTTCGATCCGGAGACGACGCTCGCCATCCTCGCGGGCTTCGCGCACAACCGACGGGTCATGATCCAGGGCTATCACGGCACCGGGAAGTCGACCCATATCGAGCAGGTGGCCGCGCGCCTGAAATGGCCCTGCGTGCGCGTCAACCTCGACAGCCACATCAGCCGCATCGATCTGATCGGCAAGGACGCGATCGTGCTGGAGGACGGCAAGCAGGTGACCGCCTTCCGCGAAGGCATCCTGCCCTGGGCGCTGCAGAACCCGGTCGCCTTGGTGTTCGACGAATATGACGCCGGCCGGCCGGACGTGATGTTCGTGATCCAGCGCGTGCTGGAGGTCGAAGGCAAGCTGACCCTGCTGGATCAGAACAAGGTGATCCGCCCGTCCAGCTCCTTCCGGCTGTTCGCCACCGCGAACACCATCGGCCTGGGCGACACCTCGGGCCTCTATCATGGCACGCAGCAGATCAACCAGGGCCAGATGGACCGCTGGAACATCGTCGTCGCGCTCAATTATCTGCCCGCACAGGTCGAAAGCGAGATCGTTCTGGCCAAGGCCGAAGGCGTCGATCCGGCAGACGTTGCCAATATGGTGAAGGTCGCCGAATTAACGCGACAGGGCTTTATCAATGGCGACATTTCGACGGTGATGAGCCCGCGCACGGTGATCACCTGGGCGCAGAATACCGCGATCTTCAAAGATCTGGGCTTCGCCTTCCGCCTGTCCTTCCTCAACAAATGTGATGAGGCAGAACGGATGCTGGTCGCCGAATATTATCAGCGCGTCTTCGGCAAAGACCTTCCCGAGAGCGTCGTTCGCAAGGCATGATGGACGAGGCCCTTACGGCCTCGCCCATAGCTTTTCTCAGTCGCCGTGCGAATGGCCTGCCGCGCCGGCAATCCCGGCACTGCCGCTACCGCCGCCTTGTGCGCCTTCCCACCAATAAGCCGGCCGCTTGCGATTGCCGGTCACTTCCTCATTGAGCGTTGCGGCATCGTAGAGGCGGCCGTTGAGCATCACCTTGGCGATCTTTTCGGAATTGCGGATGTCCGCCGTCGGATCGGCGTCAAGGATGACGAGGTCGGCAAGCTTGCCCGGTTCGATCGAACCAATATCCTTGTCATAACCCAGCGACCGGGCGGATTCGATCGTGCCGGCACGCAATGCCTCGACGGTTGTCATCCCGCCACGGACAAACGACCAAAGCTCCCAATGCGCGGCGATCCCTG
>JBMLRS010000552.1:0-1605 GCA_049240905.1 Elsteraceae bacterium | reverse complement strand
ACTGCGTCGGCGGCGTCCGGTGAGTCGCGCTTGATGTAGGGCGGCAGGGGCAATTCCCCGTGGCGCTCCAGCGCGGAGAAGAAGGCCTCGTCCCCGGCGTTGAAGCGCAGATCGACCGTGCCGTCCTCGTTCTTGCCCAGCACTTCGGCCGCGAAATCCTCGGCGAAGGCGATGGTCTGGCCGGGCTTTAGCCGCTTGGCGGGCTTCGCGAAGCAGCGCCAGCGATCGAGCCCCAGCCGCAGATGCAGCAGGATCTCAATCGGCACGGCGTCGCGATGGCCATGCAGCCGGGCGCGAATCACCTTGGTGTCGTTCACCACCAGCAGATCGCCCGGCGACAGCAGATCGGGCAGATCGCGCAAGGTCAGATGCGCGAAGCCCGACGCCGTCACGCGCAGCAGCCGCGCGCTGTCGCGCGGATCCGCCGGCGTCTGGGCGATCCGCTCCGCCGGCAGAGGGAAGTCAAACTTGTCTATCTTCAAGGGAGGGTCGCGACCGCGCCTATAGATGCTTCAGATATTGCGCCACGAAATCGCACCCTACGGCCTTGGCGTAAGCGTCGATCAGACGCTTGGTCACCGGGCCGGGCACGGTCCCGAGCGAGCGGCCGTTATAGCTGCGCACCGGGCACATGCACAGGCTGGTGGAGGTCAGGAACATCTCCTCCGCCTGCGCCGCGTCGAACGGATCGATGTCGCCCTCGGTCGCCGGGATGCCCAACTCGCCGGCCAGATCCAGCACCATCTGGCGGCTGACGCCGGGCAGCACGTGGCGCTGATGCGGCGTGACCAGCTGGCCGTCCAGCACCAGGAAGATGTTGCTGCCGATGCCTTCCGCCAGATTCCCGTCCATATCCAGCAGCACGGACCAGGCTTCGGCGTTCTGAGCCTTGGCCTCGCGGTCGGCGGCGATCAGGTTCAGGTAGTTGTGAGTCTTCGCGCGCGGGCTGAAGCTGGAGGGCGGCGTGCGCCGGACCGAAGGGGTGATCACGTCGATCCCGTCGCGGAATTGCCGGGCGCGCGCCTTCATCGGCAGCGGTTGGCATTCCACGATCACGGTCGGCCCGGTATGCGCCCAGCCTTCGTCGCCGGCGCCGTCGATCCCGCGAGTCACGCGCTGGGTCAGCCAGAAATCATCGTCCGGCCCCAGGAAATGCGCGTTGCGGGCCAGCACGGTCTCGGAGATCGTCACCATCTCGTCCGGGCTCAGGCCGGGATCGATGTCGAGATAGCGCAGCGAGCGATAGAGCCGCTCCACATGCTCCTTCAGCCGGAACGGCACGCCGTTGAAAGTGCGCGCGGTGTCGAAAGCCGCGTCGCCATATTTGAAGCTGCGGTCGCGGAACGGCACCAGCACTTGTTGCTCGGGCACATAGGCTCCGTTGAAATAGGCGATGCGCTGATTGGGCAGGGTCGACATGGGCGAAGCGCTCAACGGCTGGGAGGGACGGAAACCTCAGCGTGGCCGCGCATTCGCGCGATTGCAATGATCGCCGTTGTCATCCCCGCGAAATGCTCCCTATCCTTCAGTCGATGTTGGACATTCTGGAAATCGACCGCTTCGTCGACCGCGCCTTGGCCGAGGACATCGGCTATGGCGATCTCA
>JBMLRS010000551.1:0-7831 GCA_049240905.1 Elsteraceae bacterium | reverse complement strand
TCAAGCTGCGCCGCCGGGCGGAATTGATGGTCGCGCGCATCGCCGATTGCGACCGGGGCGCCGCCTCCGACGCGCTGAAGCAATCCAACGGCGACATCAAGCTGGCCGCCATGGTCTGCATGGGTCTGGAGGCGGAGATCGCCCGCGCCCTGTTGGAGCGCCATGGCGGCAATCTGCGCGCCGCCCTAGCCGACGCCCCGGTCTGATCGCCATGGCGTCGGTCGCTGATCTGGCCCTGGACGCCGACAACCCCACCCCGCTCTATCTGCAGCTGGCGGAGGGGCTGCGCGCCCTGATCAACGATGGCGCGATCAAGGTCGGCGAGGCCCTGCCGTCGGAGCGCGAGATCAGCGCCACCACCCAGATCTCCCGTGTGACCGTGCGCAAGGCGATCGACCGGCTGCTGCGCGAGGGGATGCTGTCGCGTCGGCGCGGCTCCGGCACCTATGTCGCGCCCCGGATCGAGCAGCCGGCCTCCGTGCTCGCGGGATTTTCGGCGGATATGCTGAGCCGCGGGGCATCTCCCGGCTCGATCTGGCTGGAGCGCAGCCTGGGCATGCCCAGCCCGGAGGAAGCCATGACCCTGGCGCTGGCCCCCAACGCGCCGGTGATCCGCATCCAGCGCGTGCGCACCGCCGACGGCGAGCCGATGGCGATCGAGCGCGCGGTGGTCGCGGCCTCGCTGCTGCCGCCCTTGGACCAGATCGGCGACTCCCTCTACGCCGCTTTGGACCGCCAAGGATCGCGCCCGGTGCGCGGCCTGCAGCGCTTGCAGGCCTCCCTCGCCACAAGCCGGGAGGCGGAATTGCTCTCCATCCCGGTCGGGGCCGCGATCCTGCGCATCGAGCGCCGGACCTTTCTGGCGTCCGGCGCGCCGGTGGAGTTCACCCGCTCCGCCTATCGCGGCGACCGCTACGACTTCGTCACCGAAGTGCGCGACCCCGCCTCCTCAAGCCCGGAAGACAAGAAATCATGACCAGCCTGATGGCGCGCGAGATCGCCGAAAGCCCGCAAGCCGTCTCGCGCTTGCTCGATGGCGCATCTCGCATCCAGACCATCGCCGCCGCGATCCGGAACTATGATCCGCGCTTCGTGGTGGTCTGCGCGCGCGGCAGCTCCGGCCAGGCCGGGATACATCTGCGCTATCTGATGGAGACCCGTTTGGGTCTGGTGACCGCCGACTGCGCCCCCTCCATCATCTCCGCCTATGGCGCGAAACTCGCGATGCAGGGCGCGCTGTTCATCGTGATCTCGCAGTCCGGCCGCAGCCCGGATCTCGTGGTTTCCGCGCAAGCCGCCAAGGCCGCCGGCGCCCTGACTCTCGCCCTGGTCAACGAAACCAATTCCCCTGTCGCCGACGCGGTCGACCATGTCCTGCCGCTCTGCGCCGGCCCAGAACTGGCGGTGCCAGCCACAAAAAGCGTAGTCGCCTCCATGGCCGCCGGCGCTCTGCTGGTCAACGCCCTCAAGCCGGATTCCGCCTTCGCGAAGGGTTTGATACGCCTGCCCGACCGCCTGACCGCCGCCCTCGCCCTGGATTGGTCGCCCTGGGGCGAAAAACTGGTCGGCGCCCCCGCCGCCTATGTCGCCGGCCGCGGCTTCGGCCTGGGCCCGGCGCTGGAGATCGCGCTGAAGCTGGCGGAGACCGTGCGCACGCCCGCGCTGGGCTACAGCGCCGCCGAGCTACGCCACGGCCCGCGCGCCGCCATCACCGCGCAAACCCCGGTCCTGCTGCTGCGCCAGACCGACCCCACCGCCCCCGCCGTGGACGCCCTGGCCCAGGACCTGCCGCAAGCGTTCGTCTGCGACGGCCCGCACGGCAATCTACCCTGGATCGGCGCGGAGGAGCCCGCCCTGGACCCGCTTCCCATGCTCTGCGCCGCCTACCGCGCCATCGAAGCCGCCACCCGCGCCGCCGGCTTCGACCCCGACAAGCCCCCCTTCCTGGCCAAGGTGACGGAGACGCTTTAGGACGAAAGCGTACGAAAAAGACGCTCAAACACCGCCGTTTTAGAAACCACTTGACGATTTTGTGGAATAGAACATATTAGGAACATTCTCATCGGAGGATGTTCATGCCCCGCGCCGACCACTACCCACCCGACATCATGGACCGCTACGCCGCCTTCATCTGGGCAGCGGCGGAAGAAGTGGCGGTCGCGGACCATCGACGATACCGATCAAGCCCGGACTTAATCCGTTTCCAGGAATTCCAAGATCAGGACAGTTCTTCAGTTAAGGGCGAGAAAAAAACAAGCACGAGGCAGGATCACGTCATGGCTAAGAATTCGCACGGTTTTGATTTTCATTACTATAGACGTCTTTCCGAGTCGATTCATGACTGCGGTCACGATCTAACAGACACGACAACTCGGATCTACAACAAGCTATCGACCCGAATATTCAAGTATCTCGAGCGCTTCGACCCCCTACCCCCGCCAATCATTGAACTTCTTTCTTCCTTACTTTCACATCCGAAGCGCGGGGTGCGGGTCCAAGCGGCTGCGGATCTGCTTGTGCGCGGCTACAGTCACGGGTGGCCGGCAATCCTCGAAGCGGCTGCTCCAGCCTATTTCCCTGACGACGACGCGCCATTAAACGAATGGCGCGACTTCTGCGCACATCAAAACGCTCGATGCTTCATTACCGGGCTATACAAAAGCATTGAGCATTTGCCTCTCAACCCAACGCTAGAAGACGCCGAAGAGCAATGGCTGAAGGAAACGGGTGTAAAGGCTTCAATCGCCGTGTTGCCAGCGATCATCCAACCCAACATCCCGATCCGCTGAGGCTATTTCTCGTAATACACGAACGCCCTCACCCGCCCCACGAACTCCCGTTCGTACTCCTTCGTCTTGCGCCAGCCGCGCGCCTCATAGAAGCGGCGGGCGGGCAGATTGGCGGCGAAGGCTTCCAACGTGCGGGCGCCGCGGGCTTCGGCGTCGGCCAGGAGGGCTGCGCCATGGCCCTGGCCTTGGAAGCGGCGGTCGGTGAACAGCATGTCCAGATGGGCGCCGGTCAGGCGGGAGAAGGCGGCGATCGCATCCCCGGCCTCGGCCACCCGCATCCAGGGCAAGGCGGTGGCGAAGTAATCCAGGAAGAACGCCTCGTCGCGCTGGGCGAAGGCGGCTGCGTCCAGGATCTCGGCGAAGGCGGTGCGATAGGACTCCGCCGCCAGTTCCGCCAGGGCCGGCAGGTCGCGCACCTCCGCGTCGCGCAGCCCCCTTTTAGGCGGCATTGCGCAGCCTTGGGTCCAGGCGGTCGCGCAGGGCGTCGCCCAGCAGATTGAAGCCGAAGGCGATGAACAGGATCGCCGCGCCAGCGAAGATCGCGCTCCAGGGGGCCAGCATCAGGAAATTCCGCCCTTCGGACAGCATCAGGCCCAGGGACGGCGTCGGCGGCTGCGCGCCCAAGCCCAGGAAGGAGAGCGACGCCTCCACCAGGATCGCGGCGGAGAGCAGAAGGCTTGTCTGCACGAGGATCACGCTCATCAGGTTCGGCAGCACGTGGAAGGCCATGATCCGCAGGTCGGACGCGCCCACCGCCCTGGCCCCCATCACATAATCGCTCTCGCAGATCACCAGCGCCGGCCCGCGCAACAGCCGGGCGAAGATCGGCGAATAAACCACGGCGATCGCCACCATCGCCGTGCCCGTGCGCGGCCCCAGCACCGCCACCACGCCGATCGCCAGCAGCATCACCGGAAAGGCGAACAGCACGTCCATCGCCCGCATCACGATCCGGTCGATCCAGCCGCGGTAATAGGCCGCCAGCACGCCCAGGCTGCCGCCCACCAGCAGCGCCGCCCCCACCGCCGCCATCGCGACCAAAAGCGAGGTCTGCCCGCCCAGGATCAGGCGCGAGAGCACGTCGCGGCCGAACTGGTCCGTGCCGAGCCAATAGGCCGCGCTCGGCCCCTTCAGCCGGGCCACCACATTCTGCGCCAGCGGGTCATGCGGCGTCAGATAGGGCGCGAAGATCGCGATCCCGATCTGGAGGGCGACCAGGAAGCCGGAAATCCGCAGCAGCCAACCCGTTCTCACGCCCGGATCCTCGGATCGATCGCCAGATAGAGCAGATCCACGATGAAGTTCACGGCCACGAAGCCCAATGTGACCACCAGAATGGTCGCCTGCAGCAGCGGATAATTGCGTTCGGAGATCGCGCCCAGGATCAGCCGGCCCAATCCCGGAATGGCGAACACCTGCTCCACCACGATCGCCCCGCCCAGCAGATAGCCGGTCATGATGCCGACGCCGGTCACGAACGGAATGAGCGCGTTGCGCAGCGCATGCTTGTACAGCACCGACCGCTCGCGCACGCCTTTCGCGCGGGCGGTGCGGATGTAGTCCTGCGCCAACGCGTCCAGCATGGCGCTGCGTACCAGCCGCGCCAGATTGGCCAGGATCGGCAGGGCCAGAGAGATCGCGGGCAGGATCATGCGCGCCAAATTTCCCAGCGGATCCTCCGAAAACGGCACATAGCCCAGCATCTGCAGCGAGGGCGCGACCGTCGCCAGCGTCAAAATCATCACGATGCCGATCCAGAAGCTGGGCGCGGTCAGCCCCACCACGGTCACCACGCGCATCGCGCCATCCGCCGCCCCGCCGCGAAACTTCGCCATCAGGCAGCCGGCCGGCACGGCCAACGCCGCGCCCAGGAAGAGAGAGAGGCCGGTCAGCTCAAGCGTCGGCCAGAGATGGGTCAGAATCTCCTCCGTCACGGGCCGGCCGGTCCATAGCGATCTGCCCAGCTGGCCCTGGAGCAGATCGCCGAGCCAGCCGGCATATTGCGTGAGGATCGGCTGATCCAGGCCGATGCGGGCGCGCAGCTCCGCCACCCGCTCCGGCGTCACTTCCGTGTTGGCGCCCAGCATGATCGCCACCGCGTCCCCGGGGATCAGCCGGATCATGCAGAAAACGATCAGCGAGACGCCGAACAGAACGAAGGCGAGGTCCGTCGCCCGCGTCAGGATCAGCCGTCGCAACATCAGCGCGCGAGCGTGACGTCCGCCAGGCTGGAGAGCGAGCGGTTGGCGATGATCTCGAACCCGCTCACATTGCCGCGCAACGCGGTGAACAGCTGGCTGTAGCCGATATGCGCGATCGGGCCGTCGCAGGCGATCTTGGCCTGCACTTCCTTATAGGCAGCCCGGCGCGCCGAAAGGTCAGTGGTGGCGCGCGCCTTGTCCAGCAGGGCGTCGACGTCGGGGTTCGAATATTTGAACACGTTGGTCGAGCCGCCCGTGCGCAGCGCGCGGTAGAAGTAATCGTCGGGATCGGCGCTGCCGGCGTTGGTGGAGGCGAACAGATCGAACGCGCTGTTGCGCCAATCCTGCACGAACTGGCCCAGCTCCGGCGTCTTCAGCTCGATCTTGAAGCCGGCCTTGTTCAGCTGCTGCTGCACGACCTGCGCCATGTCCTTGATGTCCTGGCGCGGCAGCACCAGCATGGTCAGCTCGATCGGCTTGTCGAAACCCGCCGCCTTCAGCATCGCCTGGGCCTTGGCCGGATCATGCGCGTAGCAGGGGAATTCCTTCACGTCGGTCGCCCAGCCCTTCAAGGCCGGCGACAGCGGGCCGGCCGGCACGCCCTTGCCGAAGAAGGCGGCCTGGATGATCTCCGGCCGGTTCAGCGCCACGTTCACCGCTTCGCGCACTTTCGGATTGTCGAAGGGCGCCTTCGAGGTGTTGAAGCCAATCAGCGTGTAGGCCAACTCGAGCGTATCCACCAACCTCACGTTCGGCCTGCCCTGCAGCTGCAGCGCGGTGGCGGCGTCGATGTTCGGCAGCATGGCGTATTGCCCGCTGGAGATCCCGACCTGACGCGTGGAGGATTCCGGCACGATGTTGAACTTCACGCCGGCCAGCTTCGGCTTGCCCGCCTGCCAGTAGCCGTCATGCTTGGCGAGCGAGACGAAGCCGTTCGGCTGCCATTCCGTCATCTTGAACGGGCCGGTGCCCATCGGCTGGCGCTGCAGCCCGTCCTTGTCGGTCGCAAAGCGCTTGGGCACGATCGCGATCGTCGCCAGCGAGGTCAGCAGCGGGGCGGACGGCTCCTTCAGCGCCACTTCGACGGTCGTGGCGTCAACCGCGGAGACCTTGTCCACCGCCGCCAGACGGCTGGCCAGCGGCGAGGCGATCTCCTTCGCCAGCACGCGGTTCAGGCTGGCGACCACGTCCTCGGCGTCCATCTTGCCGCCGTCATGGAAGGTGGCGTTGGCGCGCAGCTTGAAGCGATAGGTCTTGCCGTCCGGGGAGATGGTCCAGGATTCGGCCAGGCTCGGCCCGATCGCCAGATCCTTGTCGATGATCGTCAGGCCCTCGTAGATCGTGCCGTTCACCATCTGAAACGACGAGAAGGCCGTGATGATGTGCGGATCCAGGCCCGCCGGCGACGCGTCCACCGCCACTTCCAGAACCTGGGCGTTCGCGGTGGACGCCGCGATCGCCAACATGGACGCCGCGGCGAGCGAGAGCAGTTTCAGACGACGCATGATTTCCCCCAAAGCTGGTTGCTGTTGCCAAAATATGTCGAAGAAGGGTAGACCTTTATAATACCAATTACAACGGGTCAGGAGGTCGTTCACCATGGGAAATCTGACAAATTTCACCGCCATCGGCGCGATCAGCGGCACCTCGATGGATGCGATCGACGTCTCGATCGTGGAGACCGACGGGCGCGACCATGTGATTCCCGGCCCCGGCCGCAGCTATCCCTATGATCCCGCCTTGCGCGCCACCCTGCTGAAGCTGATCGCCGCCCCGGAGATCGCCGAAACCGATCCCCTGACCGAGCTGGAGGAGGCGGTGACCGACGCGCATGTCGCCGCCATCCAACGCTTCATTCTCGAGACGGGAGTGGACCGCGACAAGATCGATCTGGTCGGCATGCATGGTCAGACCGTCTATCACCGCCCGGAAAAGCGCTTCACCCGCCAGTTCTGCCTGGGCGCCCGCGCGGCGAAGAAGCTGGGCCTGGACGTGGTTGCGCGCTTCCGCCACGCCGATGTCGCGGCCGGCGGCGAAGGCGCGCCCTTCGCCCCGCTCTATCACCGCGCGCTGGCGGCGAAACTGCCCCAGCCGGTCATGGTGCTGAACCTCGGCGGGGTCGGCAACGTCACCTACATCGACGGGGAGACCGTGATCGCCTTCGACACCGGTCCCGCCTCCGCCCTTCTGGATGATTTCGTGCTGCGCCGCACCGGCAAGCCGTTCGACGACGGCGGCGCGCTGGCCGCGACCGGCAAGGTTGATCATCAGATGGTCGCGGGCTGGATGCGGAACCCCTTTTTCGACCGCCCGGCGCCGAAATCGCTCGACCGCCAGGATTTCCACGCCCGCGCCAAGAATGTGGAGACCTTGAGCGACGCGGACGGCGCCGCCACCCTGACCGAATTCACCATCTCCGCCACGGTCGACGCGCTGCGCCATGTCCCGACCGCGCCCAAGCGCTGGCTGGTGACTGGTGGCGGCCGTCTGAACCAGACCTATCTGCGCCGGCTGCGCGAGCGGCTGGGCGTCCCTGTGGAGCCGGTCGAGGCGGTCGGCTGGCAGGGCGACTTCATCGAGGCGCAGTGCTTCGGCTATCTGGCCGCGCGCAGCCGGCTCGGCCTGCCGCTCAGCCTGCCGACCACCACCGGCGCGCCGGAACCCATGACCGGCGGCGAGTTCTGGGCGGCCGCGTGACCGATCAGCCGGTTCTCGAAATCGACGGGCTGACCGTCACCGTCGCGGACCGGCCGCTGGTCGAGGACCTGTCGCTGCGCATCGAACGCGGCGAGATGCTGGGGCTGGTGGGGGAATCCGGCTGCGGCAAATCCATCACCGCCC
>JBMLRS010000550.1:0-3819 GCA_049240905.1 Elsteraceae bacterium | reverse complement strand
AGGAACTGTTCGACGAGATCGGCGAAAGCGTGCCGGTCATGGTCTCCGGCACCATCACCGACCGCTCCGGGCGCACGCTGTCCGGCCAGACCACCGAAGCCTTCTGGTACTCCTTGCGGCACGCTCAGCCTTTTTCAATCGGCTTGAACTGCGCGCTGGGCGCGGACCTGATGCGTCCTTACGTGGCGGAGCTCGCACGCGTCGCCGATACGCTGGTCAGCGCCTACCCCAACGCCGGCCTGCCCAACGCCTTCGGCGAATATGACGAGAAGCCGGAGGAAACCGCGGCGCATCTGCAGGAATGGGCGTCCAGCGGGCTGGTCAACATCGTCGGCGGCTGCTGCGGCACGACGCCGGACCATATCCGCGCCATCGCGAGAGCGGTTCAAGGCGTCAAGCCGCGCCAGACCATAAGCCTCACCCCGCGCATGCGCCTGTCCGGCCTTGAGCCGTTCGTCATGCCCACCGCCGACGCCGCCTTCTAGCGCTTCTCACCTCATGCTGAGCCTGTCGAAGCACGGGTCGCGACCAGGACCCTTCGACAGGCTCAGGGTGAGGGCGTCTCAGCCAACAGATTCAACCGATCATCGTCTCCAGGACTGAACCGACCATGCCCCCAATTTTCGTGAATGTCGGCGAGCGCACCAACGTCACCGGCTCCGCCAAGTTCAAGAAGCTGATCCTGGACGGCGACTACGAGGCGGCGCTCGCGATCGCCCGCGCGCAGGTCGAGAACGGCGCCCAGGTGATCGACGTCAACATGGACGAAGGCATGCTGGATTCGGAGGGGGCGATGGTCCGCTTCCTCAACATGGTCGCCGGCGAACCGGACATCAGCCGCGTGCCGATCATGATCGACAGCTCCAAATGGTCGATCATCGAAGCGGGCCTGAAATGCGTGCAAGGCAAGGCGATCGTGAATTCGATCAGCCTGAAGGAAGGCGAAGAGGCCTTCTTGAAGCACGCCCGCCTCGTCCGTCGCTACGGCGCCGCCGTCGTGGTGATGGCGTTCGACGAACTGGGCCAGGCCGACACCGCCGCGCGCAAGTTCGAGATCTGCAAGCGCTCCTACGATCTCCTGGTGGGCAAGATCGGCTTCCCGCCTGAGGACATCATCTTCGACCCCAACATCTTCGCCGTCGCGACCGGGATCGAGGAGCATGACAATTACGCCGTCGAGTTCTTCGAGGCGGCCAAGATGATTCGCGAGCATCTGCCGCACGCGCATGTCTCCGGCGGCCTGTCCAACGTCTCCTTCTCCTTCCGCGGTAATAATCCGGTCCGGCAGGCGATGCATTCCGTCTTCCTCTACCACGCCATTCCGGCGGGCATGGACATGGGCATCGTCGACGCCGGCGCGCTGCCGGTCTACGAGACCATCCCCGAGGAGCTGCGCGAGCGGGTCGAGGACGTGATCCTCAACCGCCGCCCGGACGCGACCGATCGCCTGCTGGAGATCGCCGAGCAGTACAAGCATGGCGCGGCCAAGCAGGAGGTCGATCACGCCTGGCGCCAGGGCGACGTGCAGTCGCGCCTCAGCCATGCGCTGGTGCATGGCATCACCGAATTCATCGATGAGGACACCGAGGAGGCGCGGCTCCAGACCGTGCGCCCGCTGGACGTGATCGAGGGCCCGCTGATGGCGGGCATGAACATCGTCGGCGACCTGTTCGGCGCCGGGAAGATGTTCCTGCCGCAGGTGGTGAAAAGCGCGCGCGTCATGAAGAAGGCCGTCGCCTATCTGCTGCCCTACATCGAGGCGGAGAAGGCGAAGAACAGCGACGTCAGCAAGAACAACGGCAAGGTGCTGATGGCCACCGTGAAGGGCGACGTGCACGACATCGGCAAGAACATCGTGGGCGTGGTGCTTCAGTGCAACAACTTCGAGGTGATCGACATCGGCGTGCTGGTTCCCTGCGCGAAGATCCTGGAGATCGCGCGCAAGGAGCAGGTGGACATCATCGGCCTGTCCGGCCTGATCACCCCCAGCCTGGACGAGATGGCCTATGTCGCCTCCGAAATGGCGCGCGAGGGCATGACGATTCCGCTGCTGATCGGCGGGGCGACCACCTCCAAGGTCCACACGGCGGTGAAGATCGCGCCGAACTATCAGGGCAAGGTCGTCTATGTGCCCGACGCCAGCCGCGCGGTTGGCGTGGCCAGCGCGCTGATGTCCGCCGATCAGAAGCCGGCTTTCGTCGCCGATCTGGAAGCTGAATACACGCGGATTTCCGCCGCCCATCACGCCGCGCAGTTGGGCAAGAAGCGGATCTCGCTGTCGCAGGCCCGCGCCAACAAGGCGAAGGTGGAGTGGAGCGGCTATCGGGCCGCCAAGCCCAGCTTCCTCGGCCTCAAAGTGTTCGAGGCCTATGATCTGGCCGAGCTGGTGGAGCGGATCGACTGGAAGCCCTTCTTCCAGACCTGGGAGCTGGCCGGCAATTTCCCGGCGATCCTGGAAGATCCGGTGGTGGGCGAGGCGGCGCGCGGCGTCTATCGCGACGCGCAGAACATGCTGAAGCGCCTGATCGAGGAGCGCTGGACCACCCCGCGCGCGGTGATCGGCTTCTGGCCGGCGAACAGCGTCGGCGACGACGACATCGAACTGTTCACGGACGAGACGCGCCAGACCCGCCTCGCGGTCGCCCACACCCTGCGCCAGCAGATGGCGCGGGAATCGCGCGGCGACGGCTCGATCCGCGGCAATCTCGCGCTGGCCGATTACATCGCGCCGAAGGACAGCGGCGTCGCCGATTATCTGGGCGGCTTCGCAGTCACGGCCGGACCGGGCATCGAGGAGCGCGCCGCCGTCTTCGAAGCCGCGCAGGACGATTACAACTCCATCCTGTTGAAGGCGCTGGGCGACCGCCTGGCCGAAGCCTTCGCCGAGCGCATGCATGAGCGCGTGCGCCGGGAGTTCTGGGGCTACGCGCCGGACGAGCAACTCGACAACGACGCGCTGATCGCGGAGGCCTACCGCGGCATCCGTCCGGCGCCCGGTTATCCGGCCTGCCCGGACCACACGGAGAAGCGCACCCTGTTCAACTTGCTGTCCGCCGAAACGAACGCCGGGATCGAACTGACCGAAAGCTTCGCCATGACCCCGGCGTCGTCCGTCAGCGGCTGGTATTTCGGCCATGAAGAGGCGCGTTACTTTGGCGTCGGTCGGGTGGAGCGCGATCAGGTCGAGGATTACGCCCGCCGCAAGGCCATGTCGGTTCAGGAAGTGGAGCGCTGGCTGGCGCCGGTGCTGAACTACGACCCGGTGACCCAGCCCGTGGCGGCGGCGGCGTAACGCCGCCGTCAGACCTTTAGCCGCATCAGCGGCCCGCGCGGCGGGCCGCGGGCGCCGTCGTAAAAAACAAGCGACTTGTACACCCGCGGCAGCCCCACGAAGCCGTCGCCCCAGATCAGGGGGCGGTCGGGATCGATCGTGCAGGCTTCCACGGCGAGGGCGCCCTGGGCCTTGGCGTGCGCGACCGCGGCGGCGGCGAGCTTGCCCATCAGCCCGGTCTTGCGATGGCTGGCGCGGATGTAGAAGCAGGTGATGGCGTAGGTCGGCGTGATCTCGTCGCCTTCGACCGGGCGTGATTTCTTCGCGGTCTGGAAACGGACGTAATCCTCGCGCGGGCCGACGGCGCACCAGCCGACCGCGAGATTTCCTTCATAGGCCAGCAAGCCAGGCGGCGGGCCGGCGGCGAAGACGCCCTGGAACATCTCCTTCCGGCCGGCTTTGCCCAGCGCTTTGAAGTCTTTCGCGCTGACCCTCGGCCAGACGCACCAGCAGCCAGCGCAGCCGCCGCGCTCCGGCCCGAACAGATC
>JBMLRS010000549.1:0-3963 GCA_049240905.1 Elsteraceae bacterium | reverse complement strand
ACCGAGCCGCGCGCGATGTTGATCAGGTAGCCTTTGGGGCCAAGCGCGGCCAGGACCTTCGCATCGACGATATGCTTGGTTTCGGCGCCGCCCGGCAGGGCCAGCAGCAGAATGTCGGAGGCTTCGGCGAGCGCCAGCGGAGTCGCGTAGTAGGGGAAGTCCACCAGGGCTTTCTGGCTGCGCGAGTGGTAGCCGATCTCCATCCCGAAGGCGACCGCGCGCTCGGCGATCGCCTCGCCGATCCGCCCCAGCCCGATGATGCCCAGCTTCTTGCCTCGCAGCGAGGTGTTGAGCGGCATGGAGCCCTTGAGCCACTCGCCGCGCCGCACATAGCGATCGCCCAGCACCACCTGGCGCACCGTGCCGATCAGCAGGCCAAGCGCCAGATCAGCGACGCAATCGGTCAGCACGTCCGGCGTGTTGGTGACAGCGACGCCGCGCGCCTTGGCCGTGGCGAGGTCGATCCCGTCGACGCCGACTCCGAAGCAGGAGATCAGTTTCAGGTTCGGCAGCGCGTCCATCAGCGCCTTGTCGCCGGGGCCGCCGCCGCTCGACGCCACAGCCGTGACTCGCCCGCCGACTTCCTTCAAAAAGGCCGCCTTGTCCGCCGCCTGATCCAGGCGCAGCAGCGTGAATTTCTCCTCCAGAACGGCCATCGTGAAGGGCGGCATGCCCTTCGCCAGAATGATTTCAGGCTTCATCTGATCTTTCCCATTGATGAGGTCGCGGGAGCATGCCGCGCCCGGCGGCAAAGCGCTAGCGGGCAGTTGTCGGACCAATTTTTGCATATCCTGACAGGTGGATGCGTCCTCCCGTCCGACCCCTGCGGACAGATTGACGATCCGGGGCGGCGCTGGTCTCTTGAAGCGTCACAGCCGTGAGTCGTCCCATGACCCCAGACATTGAAATTTGCGAAGTAGGCCCGCGCGACGGGCTGCAGATCATTCCCGCCTTCATGCCGACCGAAGCGAAGAAGGCCTGGATCGCGGCGGAGCATGCGGCCGGGGTGGCCACGATCGAGGTCTGCTCCTTCATCCCCCCGAAACTGTCGCAGCAGTTCGCCGACGCGGCCGAGGTGGTCGCCTTCGCGCGCGGCCTGCCGGGCTTGAGCGTGGTGGCGTTGGTTCCGAACCTGAAGGGCGCGGAGCGCGCGGCGGCGGCCGGCGCGCATCAGATCAGTTTCCCGCTCTCCGCCAGCCACTCGCATTCCCTCAGCAACCTGCGCAAGACGCCGGACGAGCAGCTGGCCGAGCTGACGCGCACGGTCGAATTCCTGAAAACCTTGCCGGCCGAGACGCGTCCGCAGCTCAGCGCCGGAATCTCCACCGCCTTCGGCTGCTCGATCGAGGGCTTGGTGCCGGAGGCGCAGGTCTTGTCCTTTCTGGAGCGGATCATCGCGATCGGGCCGGACTCGGTCTCGCTGGCCGACACGGTCGGCTACGGCAATCCGGCCCAGGTGCGCCGCGTGATGAAAGAGGCGCGCAGGATGGCCGGGAAGATGAGCCTCGCCGGCCATATGCATGACACGATGGGCCTGGGACTCGCCAATTCGTTGGCCGCTTTCGAGGCCGGCTGCGACAGTCTCGACGCCTCGCTCTCCGGTCTCGGCGGCTGCCCCTACGCGCCCGGCGCTTCGGGCAATGTCGCGACCGAAGATCTGGTGTTCATGCTGGAGAGCATGGGCGTGCGCACGGGGATCAACCTGGAGCAGCTGATGGCCGTGCGCGAGATCATCGCCGCCGCCTTGCCGGACACCCCCCTCTACGGCCGCATCGCCGCCGTCGGGCTGCCGAAGAGCTATCGTCAGGCGATGGCCGCCTGAGATGACCGCTCTGCCATTGGCCGGCGTCACGGTCGTCGAGTTCGTGCATATGGTGATGGGGCCGAGCTGCGGGATGATCCTGGCGGATCTCGGCGCCGACGTGATCAAGGTGGAGCCGCTGCCGGAAGGCGACAACACCCGCCGCCTCACCGGCGCCGGCGTCGGCTTCTTCGTCACCTTCAACCGCAACAAGCAGAGCCTGGCGATCGACGCCAAGGATCCGCGCGGCAAGGAAATCCTGCTCGACCTGCTGAAATCCGCCGACGTGATGACCGAGAATTTCCGCCCCGGCGCGATGGATAAATTGGGCTTCGGCTGGGAGGCGCTGCATGCGCTCAATCCGCGCCTGATCTATTGCTCGCTGAAAGGCTTCCTGCCCGGCCCCTATGAGCATCGCACCGCGCTGGACGAAGTGGTGCAGATGATGGCCGGCCTCGCCTACATGACCGGCCCGCCCGGTCAGCCGCTGCGCGCGGGATCTTCGGTCAACGACATCATGGGCGGCATGTTCGCCGCGATCGGCATTCTGGCGGCGCTGCATCAACGCAACGAGACCGGCCTCGGCCGCCATGTTCAGAGCGCGCTCTATGAGAATTGCGTGTTCCTGGTCGCCCAGCATATGGCCCAGATCGCGGTGACCGGGAAGGAAGGCCCGCCGATGTCCGTGCGGCAGGCCGCCTGGGGCGTCTATGACATCTTCACCACCAAGGGCGGCGACCAACTGTTCCTGGGCGTGGTGTCGGACACGCAATGGCGGCAGTTCTGCGAGGCGTTCGACCGGCCGGATCTGCTGGCGAACCCGGACTACGCCTCCAACACCGCCCGCGTGGTGGCGCGCCCGGTCCTGATCCCTTTGCTGCAGGAGATTTTCGGGGCTTGGACCAAGGCGGATCTGATCGAAAAGGTGGAGGCGATCGGCCTGCCCTTCGCCCCGATCGCCAAGCCGATCGACCTGTTCGACGATCCCCATCTGAACCAGTCCGGCGGCCTGGTTCCGACGAGAATGCCCGACGGCCGCTCCCAGAAACTCCCCGGCCTACCGCTCGCGCTCGACGGAGAGCGACTGCCCAGCCGCCTGAACGTGCCCGAGCTAGGCGAGCACAGCCGCGCCGTTCTGGCCGGCCTCGGACGGTCTCAGGAGGAAATCCACGCGCTGCTGAAGGCGGGCGTGATCAAAGGGTAGAAAAACAACCAGCCTGATTTAAGTAAACTCAGCGCGATCAAAAGCATCACCCTCATCCTGAGCCTGTCGAAGGATGCGCAAACTCTTCAGCGCCTTTCACTTCGTCACCCTTCGACAGGCTCAGGGTGAGGAAATAAGTGTATTCCGCTCCAGAATATTTTTGCATCAACTAACTCATATCTATCCGGAAGCCGCGAGGACCGCCGCCATCAGCGTCGCAGTCGGCGACGCGGAATCCAGTCGCAACACCGGACAGGTCCGCGCCGCGAGCCAGCTTTCATGCAGCGCGAGGCTCCTTTGATCCAGCCCGCCCTGATCATAGGACGCCGCCCAATCGAGGAACTGTCGACTGCCCGCCTCCAGATCGCCACCGGGCTCGATCCGCGCGCCGTAGCGTGACAGCTCGCGCCGCCGCAGCCGCTCCATGCGCAGCGCAGGGTCCAGCTTCAGGAACACGACGAGGCTGTAGCGCGGCTCCAGCGGCCCGCCCCAATTGCAGGCGCAGCCGGAAAGGATCCAATCGCCGTTCTCCGGCAGACGCGGGAGAAGCAACGCCATCCGCTCCTCGACGGGACGAAACTCAGTGAAGGGCGGATCCGTCGGCTTCCAGAAATAGCGATCGGTATCCTCGTGCGGGAGCGACAGTTCGGAAGCGAGCGCTTCGCCCAGGGTTGTCGCGCCTGAGCCGGACGCGCCGAGGATGTGGATGCGGGGCATTGATGATCCTCGCTAGAGCGCAGAGACATGACGGTGGGCGTCGAGCCCTCACGGCCGCCCGCCGGGCGTCTCCACTTTAAGGCCGGTCGCGCGCCAACCCAAATAAAGCTCAAGCGCGACCTGAGTGGGGGAGCCGTACTCAAGCAGTTCGGCGCGCACGCCGGTCAGGCAGTTGCGCAGTCGACGGGACAGCGAGCCCATGGTCTGCCATTCCAGGCGATAGATCGGGTAGCCGTTGGGA
>JBMLRS010000548.1:0-1120 GCA_049240905.1 Elsteraceae bacterium | reverse complement strand
GAGGCCAGCCCTTCGACCAGCGCCGCCTCCAGCTCCGGCGAGCTGAGGCGCCCATCGTAGCCGACCGCGACGGATTTGGCGCCGTCGTCGACCAGCTCCGACCCAAACGCCCGGCCCAGCGCCGCGGCGTCGGCCGCCGACAGGGTTTTGCCGACCACGCCGCGCACGTCATATTCGCGCAGCACCGTGGGATCGAAGCGATGGGCGGTCATTGATTGAGGTCCTTGCTGTCCGGATTGGGGAGGTCGGGGGTGGGACGGCCGATGGAGGAATAGCGGAAGCCCGCCTGCGCCATGGCGGCGGGCTCATACTCGTTGCGCATGTCCACGATCACGGGATCGCGCATCAGCTGCTTCACGCGTTTCAGGTCAAGCGAGCGGAATTCGTTCCACTCCGTGACGATGGTCAACAGATCCGCGCCGCCCAGGCATTCGTACGCGGTGTCGCACCAGATCACGCCGTCGAAATGCTTCTTGGCTTCATGCATCCCGGCGGGATCGAACACGCGGATCACCGCGCCCGCCGCCTGCAAGGCGGGCACGATCACCAAGCTGGGCGAGTCTCGCATGTCGTCGGTGTTGGGCTTGAAGGTCAGCCCCAGCACGGCGATGACCTTTCCCTTCACGTCGCCGCCGGCGGCCTCGATCACGCGGTGCGCCATGGCCTCCTTGCGGGCGTCGTTGATGGAGACGACGGTCTCGATGATCCGAAGCGGGGCGCCGGCCTCCTGCGCCGTGCGCACCAGCGCCAGCGTGTCCTTCGGGAAGCAGGAGCCGCCATAGCCAGGGCCCGGATGCAGGAATTTGCGGCCGATCCGGCCGTCCAAGCCGATGCCGCGCGCCACGTCATGCACGTCCGTGCCCAGCTTTTCGCAGAGATCGGCGATCTCGTTGATGAAGGTGATCTTGGTCGCCAGGAAGGTGTTGGCGGCGTATTTGATCAGCTCCGACGTCTCGACCGTGGTGAACAGGATCGGCGTCTCGATCAGAAACAGCGGCCGATAGATCTGGCGCATCACTTCGCGCGCCCGGTCGTTGCGCACGCCGATCACCACGCGGTCCGGCCGCATGAAGTCGTTGATCGCCGCGCCCTCGCGCAGAAACTCGGGATTGGAGGCGAT
>JBMLRS010000547.1:6703-11847 GCA_049240905.1 Elsteraceae bacterium | reverse complement strand
CAACAACGAACCGCGCCACCGCCCGCAGATGATCGGCGGCGGATCCGAAGGAATGCAGGTGGGCGACGGCCTGATCGGCCAGCATGCGCGCCTGATCGCGCGCCCGCACCAGCCCCAGGATCGACACGAAGGTCGCCTTGCCGGCGTCGCTGTCCTTGCCGACGTCCTTGCCGACCGTGGCCGCGTCCCCCTCCATGTCCAGCAGATCGTCCGCGATCTGGAAGGCCAAACCCAGATCATGGGCGTAGGCGGTCAAGGCGTGCCGCGCGGCCGGGCTCGCCTTGCCGAGGATGCCGCCCGCAAGGCAGGAGAAGGCGATCAATTCGCCGGTCTTCAACCGTTGCAGCCGGGTGATGTCGCCGATGTCGAGCGCTTCATGCTCGGCCAGCAGATCCAGCATCTGGCCGCCGCACATGCCGGCCGATCCCGCCGCCTTGCCCATTTCGCGCACCAGCTCAAGGCAGACCGCGGGATCGCCATGGGTCTCCGGCTCCGCCAGCACTTCGAAGGCGCGGGTCAGCAGCGCGTCGCCGGCGAGCACCGCCGTCGCCTCGTCGTACTGCTTGTGGGTGGTGGGCTGGCCGCGGCGCAGGTCGCTGTCGTCCATCGCCGGCAGATCGTCATGCACCAGGCTGTAGCTGTGCACCATCTCCACCGCCGCCGCGACTCTGAGGGCGTTCGACCGCGCGACGCCGAACAGTCCCGCGCTCTCCAGCACCAGGAAGGGCCGCAGCCGCTTGCCGCCGCCCAGCGAGGAGTAGCGCATCGCCTCGGTCAAGCGCGCTTCGCGGCCGGCGGGAATCGGCAGCAGATCGCTGATCTCCGCCTCCACTTCACGGGCGGAGGCGGCCATCTTGGCCGCGAGTTCCTGGGCGGGAATGTCAGTGTGGGGCATGTCGCTCAATCATTCGTCGAGAGGAGATGTGGCGGGCGCGCCGTCGGCCCCCAGCGTGATCTTGTCGATCTTCGCCTGGGCTTCCTTCAGCTTCGCTTCGCAATGGCGACGCAGCAGCGCGCCGCGTTCATACGACGAAATCGCGTCGTCCAACCGTCCCTTGCCCTCTTCGAGACGGCGAACGATGGTTTCAAGCTCGGCCATGGCTTCTTCGAAACCGAGGGCGAGAATGGAGTCGGGGATCGGCTGATCTGTCATGCGCGGACATTAGTCAGCGCGCCCACCGGCTTCAACGCTGGATTACATCGCCAGGAGGCCGGCCCTTGTCCGACATCGACTTCTATTTCGATTTCATCTCGCCCTACGGCTATCTGGGCGCGGTCGGCGCGGCGGACGTCGCGGCCAGAACCGGGCGACGGCTGCGCTGGCGCCCCATGCTTTTGGGGATCAGCGTGCTGAAGGTGATGGGGCTGAAGGCCGCGCCGGACATCCCCTTGAAGGGGAATTACGCCGCGCATGACTGGCCGCGCTGCGCCCGCCTGATGGGGATTCCCCACCAGCCGGACGCGCCGGTGCGATTCGCCTCTCTCACCGCCATGCGCGCCTTCCATTGGCTCGACCGCTCGGACCCCGAGCTCGCCGCCCGCTTCGGCCAGGCGATCTTCCGCGCCCATTGGGGCGAAGGGCGGGACATGTCCAGCCTGGAGGCGGTGCGCGGCGAGGCAGGCGGGCTGGGCGTGGATCCGGACGCGCTGGCCGCCGCCGTCTCCAGCGATGAGGTGAAGGACGGGCTGCGCAAGGCGGTGGAGGACTCGCTGGCTTTGGGCGTGTTCGGCTGCCCCAGCTTCCGAGTCGACGGCGAATTGTTCTGGGGCGCCGACCGACTGGATCAGGTCGAGCGGTGGATTGTCACCGGCGGCTGGTGACGCCAGGATGAATCCATGATCACCAACCTCCCCGAACTCCCCCGTCTCAGCGACTATGTCTTCCACTACGCGGAGACCCAGCCCGATCAGGAAGCCTTGGTGCTGGGCGACCAGCGCCTCAACTATCGCCAGTTCGCCCAGAAGGTGACAGAGATCGGCCGCGCCCTGATCGCGGCCGGGGTGAAGCCCGGCGACCGGGTGGCGATGCTGACCACGCCGCATCCCGATTTCTTCCTGGTCTTCATGGCCACAGCCGCGATCGGCGCGATCTGGCTGGGGCTGAACCCGCGCTACAAGCTCGGCGAATTCCGCCATGTGCTGAACGAGGCCAAGCCACGCCTGCTGTTCGCCGCGCCAGCGCTTGAAGGCCGGGATTTCCGCGCGGATCTCGCCACCCTGAAGGCCGAATGCGGCTTCCTGGAGCAGATCATCGCGAGTCGCGGTGAGATGGTCGGCGCCAAGCCGATCGAAGCCTTCCTGTCCGAAGCGGACAAGACCTCAATCGCCGAATTTCAGGCCCGCCGCGCCGCCGTCTCCCCGGACGACGCCGCGCTGTTGATCTTCACCTCTGGTTCGACTGGCGCGCCCAAGGCGGCGATGGTGAAGCATTACGGCCTGGTCCATGGCGGGCTGGTGGAGCAGTCGCACTGGTTCTCGGAAAAGCCGGTCGTGCTGGTCAACATGCCGGTAAACCACATCGCCGGCATCGGCATGAAGACCGGCTTCGGCCTGATCGGCGGGGCCAAGATCGTGTTCCAGGAGAGCTTCCAGCCGGCCGAATGCCTGGCGCTGGTCGCGCGCGAAGGCGTCACTTTCTGGCTGCAGGCCCCGACCATGTTCCATTTCATGGTGAATGACCCGAGCTTCGCGACCACCGATCTCAGCAAGGTCGAGCATATCATCTGGGCCGGCTCCGCCATGGCCTATGATCTGGTGGCCAAGCTGCGCGGGATCGGCGCCAAGCTCCACACCGCCTTCGGCATGACCGAACTGTCGACCTACGCAACCTATTCCGACGACGACGCCAGCGACGAGGTTCTGGCGCTGACCATCGGCAAGCCGGACGCGCGCCTGAACCTCCGTCTGGCCGACGCCGAGGGCAAGCCGGTCGCGGTCGGCGAGCAGGGCGAGATCCAGGCGGAAGGCCGCTGGGTGATGAAAGGCTATTTCAATCGGCCGGAGGAGACCGCCGCCTCCTACACCCCGGACGGCTGGTTCCGCACCGGCGACACGGCGGTCCAGCGTCCGGACGGCAATTGGATGATCGTCGGCCGGATCAAGGAAATGTACAAATCCGGCGGCTACAACATCTATCCGCGCGAGATCGAGATCGCGATCGAAGCCCATCCGGACGTCGCCATGGCCGCCGTGATCGGCGTCGCCGACCCGATCTTCCAGGAGGTCGGCCACGCCTTCGTGCAACCGGAGCCCGGCCGCGCGGTCGATCCCGACGATCTCGCCGCCTGGTGCAAGGAGCGCCTCGCCAACTACAAGGTCCCCAAGCGCTTCGTCATCCTGGACGCCCTGCCCCGCCTGCCGATCGGCAAGATCGACAAGGTCGGCCTGCGCGCCATGGCGAAAGACGGCTGGGCCTAAGCCGCCAACGCCCGCGCGTGCCCCCTCACCCTGAGCCTGTCGAAGGGTTGAGCAAACTCGTCATCGCTTCCCGCGCGCGCCCCTTCGACAAGCTCAGGGTGAGGCAAGTATCTGCAATCAATAGAAAATTCGTCACCGCACGCTACGCCGCCCGCACCAGCTCCAGGAACGATTCCACTTCCTGGCGCAGCATCGCGGACTGATCGCCCAAGGTCTGCGCAAGGTTTTGCACTTCCTGGGACGCCGCGCCGGTCTCCTCCGCCGCCTGCGTGACGCCATGGACGCCGCCGGACACTTCGTCGGCCCCGGCGGCCGCTTCCTGGACGTTGCGCGCGATCTCCTGGGTCGCCGCGCCCTGCTGCTCGACGGCGGCCGCGATGCTGGCGGCGATCTCGCGCATCTCGTCGATGGTCGCGCCGATCCCCTGCATCGCCTCGACCGAGGCGCCGGTCGCGCTCTGGATCGCCGCCACTTGCCCGCTGATCTCGCTGGTGGCGCGCGCGGTCTGGGCGGCGAGATTCTTCACTTCCGCCGCCACGACCGCGAAGCCTTTCCCGGCTTCTCCGGCGCGCGCGGCCTCAATCGTCGCGTTGAGCGCCAGAAGATTGGTCTGGCTCGCGATCTCAGAGATCAGGTTGACGACATTCCCGATCCGCTGCGCCGCGTCGGCCAAGGCCTGCACCGTCTCGCCGGTGCGGGCCACGTCCTGCACCGCCTTGCCCGCGATGTTGGTGGAATGCTCGACCTGCCGGCCAATCTCGGAGATCGAGCTCGACAGCTCCTCCGCCGCCGAGGCCGCGGTCTGGACGTTGGTCGAGGCCTGCTCCGAGGCGTTGGCGACGGCGCGCACCTGCCGCTTGGTCTCCTGGGCGGTCGAGGACATCTGGGTCGCCGAGGCCTGCAGTTGCTCCGCGGATTCCGTCACCGCCAGCACGACGCCGTTGACCGACAGCTCGAAATCGTTCGCCAGCCGCTCCATCGCCGCCCGTTTCTCCGCGTCGGCCCGCGCCGCGATCTCTTTCTGCTCAGCCTCCAGCGCAACCACGCGCAGCCCGTTGTCCTTGAAGATCTGGATGGACTGCGCCATCGCGCCCAGTTCGTCGCGGTTCGCCTTGGCGGGGATCTCCGCCGTCAGATCGCCTGCGGCCAGCTTTCCCATCGCGCCGGTCATCAAGCGGATCGGGCCTGTGATGCCGACTGAGATCGCAGACTGGATGATCAGGCCGATCAGGATCGCGGCGACGGTGATGACGCCAAGCCGCTCGAGATTGGCCTCGATCACGCCGCGCACTTCGCGCGTGATCGCCTCCACCACCTCGTTCTGGCTGATCGCGAGGCCGTTCAACTCCATCTCCACCGCCTCGGCCAGGCCCGCCAGAAGGTCGCGCCGGATCTTGTCGGTCGCGGCGATCGCCTCGGCCGCTTCGTTGAACGCCGCCTCATAGCGCGGCAACAAATCCTGCACCTTCTTCACTTCGCTGCGGCCATGCGCGTCGGACGCGGCTTCGGCTTGGTCCAGCGACTCGCGCAACGCCTCCATCGAGGATTTGCCGTCTTCGAGCAATTCGACGTTCGTGCTCGTCAGATAGTTCAGCCCGGCGATCCGCGTCGCCGCCAGGTCGCCGTTCGCCAAGCCCAGGACCGCCGCCAGCTTGAAGTTCTCCCCGGCGATTGCGGTCAGGATGACGCCGTTCAGGATGGTGAAGGCCTGCTGACCGAGCCGATCC
>JBMLRS010000547.1:0-6693 GCA_049240905.1 Elsteraceae bacterium | reverse complement strand
GTCAGTGCTGACCCGCTCTTTCAAGGTCATGGCTTGATCGAGGATGACCTTGGCCGCGTCGGCCACACCGCTGCGGCTCGCCTTCGTGCCGGTCTCCAGATGGGTGACCGCCTGCCGGCGCATCTCCGCGACATCCGAGCGAAGATCGCTGATCCGGGCGACGTTCGCGCTGACCTCGCCGTAGCGGATGAACAGGGAGCGCGCCTCGGAGAGGGCGGTCCAGCCCACCGCCGCCAGGCCGGCGAGCAGCGCCATCATAAACAGGAAACCGCCGGCGATCCTCCAGCCGATCCGAACCTTACCGTTCAACGCCGTCCACGCGTCCAACATGCCCCAACTCCCCGCAGATCCGAGTTCACCTGCGACCGTCCCCGCAGGTTAGGATAAAACGCTCTATAGATCATTGTCGGAGGCGGCACTATCTCCAAGCGCTCTCTGTCTAATGACCCATCTGGGCGGCCGTCCCGATCGATTCCGGATTGTTATCCTGCGGAAGTCGGGGGAATGATGGGGGCGCCCGTGATCACAGCGGGTCGACTGCTGCGAGAGTTCGAGATGCCGCTCGATCGAGACAACCGATTTCCCTCCGCGCCCGCCGGCAAATACCAGGGCCACGCGCGCAATAAGCTGTTCACCCTCGCCCCTGATCCGGAGTTGACCGAGGTCGGCCCCGGCACGCCCTGCGGCGAGTATCTTCGCCGCTATTGGCAGCCGATCGCGCTCACCTCCATGGTCGGGGAGCTGCCGCTGCGCCTGCGCCGTATGGGCGAGGATCTGGTGCTTTTCCGCGATCGGCGCGGCCGCTATGGGCTGCTGCATCTCTACTGCGCGCACCGCAACACCTCGCTGGAATACGGGATCATCGAAGAGAGCGGCATCCGCTGCTGCTATCATGGATGGCTGTTCGACGTGGACGGCGCGATTCTGGAGACGCCGGGCGAGCCCGCCTCCAGCAGCATCAAGCACTCCCATTGCCAGGGGGCATACCCGGTCATCGAGCATCACGGGCTGATCTTCGCCTATTTCGGCCCGATCGAGGAAACGCCGCCCTTCCCGATCTTCGACACGATGGAACTGCCGGACGACAAGATGGTCCCGTTCCTGATCCCGGTGCCGACCAACTGGGTGCAGGTGTTCGAGAACTCAGCCGACCCCTTCCACGTCACCTTCCTGCACAGCCGGGTCAGCGGCATCCAGTTCCAGGAGCGGCTGTGGCATCTGCCGACCGTGACCTATCACGACCGGCCGAACGGCCAGTTCTACACCAGCAGCCGCAAGGTCGGCGATCTCGCCTGGTTCCGCGTGCATGATCATCTGGTGCCGAATTTCTCGCAGAACGGCGGCATGCATGTGGACGGCGAGAGCCCGACCTATTTCGTGCGCACCGGCCTGACCCGGTGGATCGTGCCGGTCGACGACGAGAACTGCATCTATGTCGCCTGGCGTCACTTCAACAAGGAGACCGACCCGCACGGCAAGGGCAAGCCGGAGCTGTGCGGCTACAACAGCGTCGATTTCTACGGCCAGACCGACGCCCGCGATTATGAAACCCGCCAGCGCAATCCCGGCGATTACGAGGCCTGGATCGGCCAGGGCGCGATCACCGTGCATGGCCGCGAGACGCTCGCCTTCACCGACAAGGGCGTGGCGGCTTTCCGCCGCCGCCTGCGCCGGGGCATCCGCAAGATGAAGGAGGGGGAGCGCCCCTTCCCGATGACCGACCTCGGCCAGCCCGTTCCCACCTATGGCGGCGACACGATCCTGCGCGTGCCTGCCAACACGCTGGACGACGCCGCGCTCTTGGAGCAGCTCTCCCACAAGATCGCCGCGATCTATCACAGCGGCGATCATCTGGTCGGCGGGGAGCGGATCGAGCATATCCGCCAGGCTTTGCGCGTTCTGGAGGCGTCATGACCCAATCCATGACCTCGGCAGACCGGGTTCCGGTCATCGATTTCGGCCGCTTCCTGAACGGCGACGCAGCCTCCCGCGCCGCGACCGCCAAGGAGATCGGCGACGCGGCGGAGAAGGTCGGCTTCCTGATCCTCTCCAATCACGGCGTCCCCCGTGACGTCTCCGACCGCGCCTTCGCCATCTCGCGCGCTTTCTTCGATCAGGACGTCGAGGCCAAGATGCGGGTCCGGCCGGAGAAGCCGACCGTGCCGCGCGGCTATCAGGTGTTCGGCAAATCGCGGCTGGCCAAGACCATGGGCCAGGAAACCCCCGGCGATCTGCGCGAGCAATTCTTCATGGGCTCGCCCCGCGCGCTGGACACGCCGTTGCTGACGCGCGTGCCGGAAGCCGCGCCCTTCTATGCGGAGAATATCTGGCCGACCGCCCCGGCCGAATTCCAGCCGATCTTCCTCGACCTCTACGCCCGGCTGGAGCGGCTGGGCGCGGCGGTGATGTCCAGCTTCGCGCTGGCGCTGGGTCTGCCTGCCGATCACTTCGATCGGATGATCGACCAGCATTTCAGCACGGGCACCACCAACAATTACCCGGAGCCGGACGGCCCGCCCTTGCCGGGCCAGTTGCGCTGCGGAACCCACACCGATTTCGGCAGCCTCACCCTGCTGTTGACCTCCGACGCGCCGGGCGGGCTGCAGGTCGCGCGCGACGACGGAACTTGGCTGGACGTGAAGCCCGCCCCGGACCAGATCGTGGTCAATCTCGGGGACATGATGGCGCGCTGGACCAACGACCGCTGGCGCTCCACCCTGCATCGCGTGGTCAACCCGCCGGACGAGCAGTCCGCCGGCAGCCGGCGCCAGACCATGGGCTATTTCCTGCACCCGAATTTCGACGCCCTGATCGACGCGCTGCCCGGCTGCATCGACGCCAGCCATCCGCGCCGCTACCCGCCGATCCTGGCCGGCCATCACATGCGCGAGAAGCTGGTGAGCCGCGTGGCGGCATGACCGGGTCGATCTCCGCCCAATTGGCGTCCTGGCTGGCCGATCTCACCCCGGAGACGACGCCGCCTGCGGTGATGGCCGACGCCAAACGCCGCCTGATCGACGTGCTGGGCCTGATCGTCGCCGCGACCCGCACGCCGATCGGCAAAGCGATCCGTGAGGCCGGCCAGCAATTGGGCGCCGGCGCCGAGGCGACCGTCCCCGGCTATGGCGACCGGTTGCCCGCCGCCAGCGCCGCCCTGGTCAGCGGCACGCTCGCCCACGCCGAAGACTTCGACGACACCCACGCCGCCTCGGTGATGCACGCCAGCGTCAGCGTCGTGCCCCTCGCCTTGACCGCGGCGGAGGCGGCGGGATCATCCGGCCCCGAGCTGCTGATGGCGATCGCCGCCGGCAATGAGATCGCCTGCCGCATCGCGCTGGGCGCGCCCGGCGGCTTCCATGCCCGCGGCTTCCACCCGACCGGCGTGGTCGCCGCCCTCTCCTCGGCGATGATCGCAGGCAAGTTGGCGGGCCTGACGGCGGATCAGATGGTCGCCGCCTGCGGCGTCGCGGGATCGCAGGCCTCCGGGATCCTTGAAGCCTATGCGGACGGAACCTGGTCGAAGACCATGCATGCCGGCTGGGCCGCCCATGCCGGAATCATCGCCGCCAAGATGGCGGCCGCTGGCTTCACCGGTCCCGCCACCATCATCGAAGGCCGCTTCGGCCTGCTGCGCAGCCATGTCCCCACCGATCAACCGCTGAACTTCTCGGCGATCACCGACGATTTGGGAAAAAGCTGGATCGCGCCGGACGCCTGCTTCAAGCCGTACCCCTGCGCCCACGCCAGCCATCCCTTCGTCGACGCGGCGCTCGATCTGCGCGCCAAGCACGACCTGAAGCCGGATCAGATCGCGAAGATCACCCTGCATGTCGTGGCCGAGCATGCGCCGATGATCGCGGAGCCCTTGGCCGCCAAGCTGCGCCCGCGCACCTCCACGCACGCCCGCGCTTCCCTGCCCTACGCCTGCGCCGCCGCCCTGCTGCATGGCGAACTGACCCCGGCGCTTTACGAGATGGCGGCGATTCAGGATCCGCGCGCCCTCGCGCTCTGCGGCCGCACGGAGATCCTGCCCGATCCGGAGCCGACCCCGGCCGATGGCTTCCGCGGCCGGATCCGCATCGACCTTGCGGACGGGCGCAGCATCGAACAGACCCGCGCCACCAACCATGGCAGCCCGCTCGACCCTATGACCGACGCCGAACTGCAGGCGAAGTTCCGCGCCGGCTTCGACTCTTCCGGCCTCGGCGATCGGGCGGACGAGACCCTGGCCGCGATCGACCGGCTGGAGCGCGACGGCCTGCGTCCGCTGATCGCGGCCTTCACGCCCAGCACCGGGAAAATGACCCTCGCATGACCGACCATCCCGGCCCTTCCGGCGCCGCCCTGATCGACGTCCTCCACAAGGCGGACGTTCGCTTCGTCGCGGCTCTGCCGGACATCGTCACCAGCGACGGGCTGCTCTGGCCGTTGTCGCGCGACGATCGCTTCCGGCTGGTCCGCCTCTGCAAGGAAGATGAGGGCGTGGCGATCTGCGCCGGCTTGGCCTTCACCGGCCATCGCGCGGTGCTGCTGATGCAGCAGACCGGCTTGATGGACTCGCTGAACGCGATCCGCGCGGTCGCGGTCGAATACAAGCAGCCGATCTGCATGATCGTCGGCATGCAGGGCAAGGAGCCGGACAAGACCGTGGCGGAGTCGGAACGCTACGGCGTCCGCATCGTCGCGGAGATCCTCAAGACCATGGACATCGACATGATCACGATCGAAGGCCCCGGCGACGAAGCGGCCCTGGGCCCGGCGATCGAGCGCGCCTATGAATTGGAGCGGCCGGTGATCGCCCTGATCGGCCGGACGGTGGCGCCATGACCATGCGTCGCGACGACGCGCTGAAGGCGCTCGCCCGCCACCGCACCGACGAGATCGTGGTGGCGACATATCAGGCCGCGTTCGACTGGATGCGGATCGCGCCGCATCCGCTCAACTATGTGTCGATCGGCGCGATGGGCCTCGCCTCCTCCCACGCGCTGGGGCTGGCCCTCGGTCGGCCGGATAAGCGCGTGATCGTGTTGGACGGCGACGGCAGCCTGCTGATGAATCTCGGCTCGCTCGTCACGATCGCAGCATCCGCGCCGAAGAACCTGCTGCATTTCGTCTGCGAGAACAGTTGTTACGAGGCGAACGGCTCTCACCCCCTGCCCAACGCAGCGTCCATCGATTTCCCACGAATGGCGCGCGCCGCCGGAATTCAGCATGTCGCCGCCTTCGATGATTTGGCTACGTTCGAAGATGATCTGCCCCGCCTGCTCAAGCTCGAAGGCCCGGCCTTCGCTGCGCTTAAGATCGTGGCCGGCGACCCCAGCCCGCAGGACTACGCCTACATCCACAGCGACGCCGCGCGACGCGGCTTCAAGGAGGCTCTCGGGAAAACGCGATAGAGCGAGACCCGCGTCAAGGCAAGCGGATCTCGCGCTAACCCAAGGTCCAACGCGTCTCGATGTTGAAGCGAGTCTCGGTCGCGCGCGCCATGTTGCAGGAGCGGTGGATCGTGGTGCCGTAGAACATCACGCAATCACCGGGTTGGGCGTCGACGACCTCATAAAGAAGATGGCCGTATTTGCGTTCGACGAAGTCCGCGTCAATCTCGATCAGATTATACTCGCCCTCGAACAGCCTGGTCTGCTCCGCGATCGTCACCAGCTTGCGGACGAACTGGACGGAAGGGTAGGCCCCGCCCGCCGGCGTCAGCGGCGTCCAGACATTGAACAGCGGCTTGAAGAAAGCGGTGGAGTCCTGGTGGTAGGGCACGAAGGACTGCGATCGCTCCGGCTGGACCCGTCGAGCCACGCAGAGCTTCTCGTCGATGTCGAACGACCGACCCACGATCTGCTTGACGATCGCGCCCGGGTCGAAGCGAAACATCCCCGCTACGTTCGCCCAGATCGTCGGCGTGTAACCGATCGGAAAATCCGCGCCGCTCTCAGCCAGCGCTTGCATATGCTTCAAAATTTCGCGCGTCCGCTCAGGCGCGCAGCCGCCCCGGATCAGGCAGAAACCGTTGCCCAGAAGCGAGTCGACGATCGCCTCGGATTCAGCGCCAGTCCACTGCAGCTCGACAGGAACGTCCGTTGCGGAGAAGCGGCGGCGGGCCAAGGTGAAGCCGGCGATCTGGTTTGAATCCTGGCGCAGAAACTCGATCGCCGGCTCATAACCCTCGATCACGGCGAGATGGCGGATGTTCATCCGCGGACGGCTGAAAGCGCCGTCCAGTTCAAGGCAGATCTTGAACAGCCTCAGAGCTTCGGCGAAATCCCCGGTGATCATGAAGGCCGTGCCATAGTCGAACAGCTTTTCCGGCGAGACTTGCGCGTCCTGGAACCGCCGCCTCAACTTCGCGTAGATCTCGACCGCTTGGTGATGCAGCCGTTCCGCCATGCAGTAGGAGACGCACACGTCATAGGCCTCCAACGCCTCCCCGTCGGCGTCGATGTAAGCCATCAGGAAATTGGCCCCGACGCTCTTGTCCTGTTCGGCGTAAAGTTTCTTGCCAAAAATCAGCTGCAGCTTGGTCGAGTTTGGAAAAGAGTTGCAGAAGCTGAACAGAAACTGCGCGGCCAGAGCGGGATGCCCTCTCATGTAGAGATTGAGATAAATCTCATAGGCGATCTGCATGTCCGAGCGCCGTTCCGACTCGACATGAGCGAGAAACAGCGGGCCCATCTCAACCTGACGGCC
>JBMLRS010000546.1:0-3192 GCA_049240905.1 Elsteraceae bacterium | reverse complement strand
CGCAGCTGGCTGGGCAAGGTGGAGCAGCTGCTGACCCTCCTGGAGAGCTCCAAACATCCGAGCGCCACCAAGGCGATCGACCCGATCATCGCGGACTGCTTCGCCTCGACCGACGCGATCCGCGACCTGCTCGGCCGCCAGCTCAATCTGGCCAACGCCATGATCACGCTGATCGACCTCGCGCGCGGTCACATGAAGGGGGAGCTGAAGGGCGACGAGGAGTTCGTCGGCCAGCTCAACCGTCATTTCGCCAGCACCGGCCTGCTGCCGGAATCCAAGGAAGCGATCTTGGAGGGCATTCGTCGGCAGTTGCGCGGCCGCGCCCCGATGACCCACGGAGAGCGGCCACAGCAACGCGAGGCCTATCGCAAGGTCGCCCTGCACCTGATGGGGCCGAAGGGCAGCGTTCTGGGCGGCGGGGCGACGGCCGACGCAATCGTGCTGGGCAACGCGCGCTTCATCGAAGAAGGCGGCGAGACCGGCCGCAAGCTGGCGATCAGCACCATCCCATCGATCATGGAAGCCCAGGCCGACAAGGCGCGGATCATCCTGGTCGCGCTGCAGGGCAAGATCGCCGGGGAGCAGGCCGAAACCTTGACTCGGCAGGTGATGGACATCATCCGCCGAGCGCAGAAGTTCGTCGATCTGGTGAAGCCCGAGCAGGCCCCGCCCGAGCGCCTGCGCTCAGTCGCCCAACTGCAGGAAGCCTTGGTCGCGACCCAGCTCATCCCCGAGCCGAACCGCAGCAACTACATCGAGAAGCTCGACACGCTGTTGACCGACTTCCTGAATGAGTCCGGGATCATCGCCAAGCTGGACGATCCTGGCGCCTCCACTCGGCTGCGCGCGCTTCGGCTCGTTCAGTTCGCCGCTTCCGGCGTGGTGACGGCTGGCAAGGCGAAGACGATGCTGCGCGAGCGGATCAACGCCCATGTCAAGCAGCCGGATTTCCAGAAGCGGTTTCTCTCTGACCTGCCGGACGCCAGTCAGCACGGGGTCGCTCTCTCCGACTTTGGCGCGCTTCTCGCCCGCGCCGATCTCGGATGACGCGCCGCGTCGCGCCGGTTCTCTCCGTGACCGTTTTTTCGCGGATCCCGCGCGCGTCTCAAGCTGATTTCTTAAGCATTTGATTTTACCTCGTTTTCCTGGAGCACGGCGCAGTTTCTCAAAACTGCGTTGCGTCCAGGCGTGACTGCTGTCAAGCTCATCGTCAGGTCGAATAAGTCTTTCGAAGAGGTTAGAAATGCTCAAACTTTTAGTTCCGGCCCTCGTCGGGTTCGCGCTGCTGGCCCCGGCCGCTCAGGCCCAGCCCTCCTCCTCCGCCCTTCGCGCCGCAACGGTTGACATCAGCCGCGACGCAGGCTTCGAACTGGTCGCCACGGCGAAGAAGAAGTCGGCGAAGAAGCCTGCCATGAAGAAGATGTCCACGCCGAAGAAGACGGCCAAGGTCTCCCGCACGGCCGCCTGACAAAGCGTACCGATCGAGGCTCACGCTTGCGCGTCAAGCCGCAGCCTGTATCCGCCGGGGATGGTCTCTATCGCCCCGGCGAGCGAGGGGTCCGCCTCGATCAGTTTGCGGCGCAAGCGATAGATATGCGTCTCCATGGTGTGGCTCTGCACGGCGTCGTGATAACGCCAAACTTCGCGCAGGAGCGCCTCGCGGGCGACTTCCCGAGACGGCGACCGCAGCAGCGCCGAGAGAATCTCCGCTTCCTTCTCCGTCAACCGCACGCGCTCGATGCCTGATCGATCGCTCAAGCGGCGCGTTTTCGCGTCCAAGGTCAGCGATCCGATCTCCAGGACGGAGCGGACGCGCGGCGCTGCGCGCAGGATCGAGACCAGCGCCTCCAACCGGGCGGGCCGCTCCAAACTGGCGGACACCCCCTCGATCGGCGTCGCGCCGGGTTGCGTCAGGGCGATCGTCGTCGGGATGCCTGAGCCCTTCAGTTTTTTCGACAGATCCCACGCCTCGGGCGTCGCGATGACGACGGCCGACAGATCCTCGCGCGCCAACGCCGCGTCGAGCGAGGTTTCCGAGCCGACGCTGAGTCCTTCCTCTCGCAGCCGATCGGCGAGCAAAGGCGCCAGCATCGGCGCGGCCTCGACCACGAGGACCCGGCTAGAATCATCCGGCTCATCCGGCAGATTCTGCCGTTCCGGTGCGACGGATTCTGCTTTATTGTTCAAAAACAATACCTTATGTTTTGGCATGCCGGTTGCTGATGAAAGACACGACCGGTCCGGCGCAATCCTGCGCTCAACGGGTGGAAGATAGCGACAGTGCGCAGCGATTTCATCCCATCCGATGTGCAGGACGCGAGCGAGCGGCGCCGTCAGCCCGTCGCCGCCTTCAACGCCGCGCCGACCAACCCTTCCGAATCTTTTGCGTCGATCCTGTTGGAGCCGCGCGATCTGGCGCATCAGAAAACGCAGTTGACCGCTCAAGCCTCCGTCGCTCCGCCCGGCCCGCCCGCCTCGCCGTTCAGGGGTATCTCCGCGTTCGCCGGCGCTCCAGCGGTGATCCCGTCGGCCGTCGTGCCGCCGGTCGAAGCTCTCACAACCGCGTCCGACCTCGCCGCTCCGGCGGCAGACGCCCTCGCCCCGCCAGCGTTTGGCGCGGCCGAACCCACACCGGCTGAAGCCGCCTCCCCGGCGGTGACGGCAACCCCCGCCACGGCGCCAGCCGCGCCCGCGACGCCTCCTTCGACGCCTGCCCTTGAAACTTTGTCCGGACGGCGCGAACCGACCCCGGCCTTCGCCGCCGCGAAGCCTGAGGCGCCCACCACCACGGCCGCGGCCGCGGCCGCGCCTATCGAGCGGGTGCAGGGCAACGCCGCTTACGGCGCTAGCCCGCTGAGCGCGGAGGAGGCCCTGGCGCTCGCCAACGGCGACGCCTCTTCCGTGCCGAAAGCCCCGAGCCTGTTCGGCGACGAGGGCATGACCACCGCCGACTTCTTCAGCATCATTAACCCATTGCAGCATTTGCCGCTGATCGGCGCGCTGTACCGCGATCTGACCGGCGACACGATCAAGCCCGGCGCGCGCGTGCTGGGCGGCATGCTGTTTGGCGGCCCGGTGGGCTTGGTGGGCGGCGCTTTCAACGCCGCAGTCGAGCATGACATCGGCACTGATCCGGGCGGCGCGCTTCTGGCGCTCGCTCGCGGGAAGCCGCTGGGCGGAACGGCGACCCCT
>JBMLRS010000545.1:0-6565 GCA_049240905.1 Elsteraceae bacterium | reverse complement strand
GGTACAGGTTGCCGCCGCGATCGAAGACCACCTGCTGGATGCCCTTGGCCAGGGCACGCTTGGCGACCAGCTGACCGACGGCCACCGAGGCGTCGCAGTTGCCGCCGAATTCGAGGCGCTGGCGGCATGATCACGCTTTACCAGATCATCGCGAATGGCGACGCCCCGCCCGAAGCGTTGAGCCTGTGGCGCGAGATGCCGGGCGCGGTGAAGGCGCGCGGGCGCCTGCCGTTCGATGGGCGCTATCCTCTGCTGGCTTCCTTCGCGATCCTGCGCGGCGTGATGCGGCATCGACCGCGCGTGGTGTTGACCTGGGGCGCGGCCGCCTCCGCCTCTTGTCCTTGGATCCGCCCGCGATGGGGCGAGCATCCCTGGATCCACGTCGCCTACGCGCCGACCTACGGCCCGGTCAGTCCCTACCGACACGCCGACCATCTGGTGACGCCGACGCTGGACGTCGCGGCCTGGTTCGTCGAGCGCGGCTTCGACGCGGAGACCGTCCATGTCATCCCCGCCTTGCCGCCGCCGGAGCCGTTGGAGGGCGTCGGGCCGGTGGTGATCGACGAGAAAGACGACGTCAGCGGAGATCGCGTGATCGCGGCTTGGCGCGCGGGCCGCGTGGTCGTCTCGGTCTCCGCCGTGGGACCGGCGGCCTTGATCGCCTCCGAGGCCGATGGCCTGCTGACGCCGCTGGGCGACAAGGCGGCCTTGGACGCGGCCATTCAACGCGTCGGTTCGGACAAAGCGCTGGTCCGCCGCCTTATCCAAGGCGGCAAGGCGCGCTATGAGGCGGATTTCTGCGAGGAGGCGGTGGCCCGTCGCTGGCGCGATCTGATCCGGAAGCTGCAACCGTGAGCGAGCTTCGCGTGCTCCACATCATGCTCGGCCGAAACAATGGCGGTGCGGAGACCTATTGCGCGGACGCGATCGAGGCGCTGGATGACGCCGGCGTCAAGCAGATCGTGGCTTACCATCCGCAGGCGGCTCGGCTGCCGGGCTTGATCGCGCGCGGGCTCCCGAGCCTGCTGAACGCCTCCTGGCAAGCCCTGCCGGGGATCGCGCCCTTCTTCATCAAGCGCGGCGTCGTGAAGCATCGGCCGACCCTTATCCATTGCTGGATGCGCCGCGCGGCGGAGGCGGCGCCGAAGACCGACCTGCCGACCATCGGCTGGTTCGGCGGCTATTACGACGTGGCCAGATTCTCGCGCTGCGGCCATTTCATCGGCGTCACGCCGGACATCGTCGAGCATATGGTGCGCTCCGGCGTGTCGCCTGATCGGGCGACCTACGTGCACACCTTCTCCAGCGCGGTCGACCCCGGCGTGGTGCGCCGCGGCGACCTGCAAACCCCGGAGGATGCGACGGTCCTGCTGATTCTGTCCCGTCTGCATCAGAAGAAGGGCATCGACGTCGCGATCCGCGCCCTGGTCGATCTCCCCGGCCATGTTCTCTGGATCGCCGGCGACGGCGATTTGGAGGCGAGCCTGAAGGCGCAAGCGGCGGAGTTGGGCGTCGCCGACCGCTGCCGCTTTCTGGGCTGGCGCGATGATCGCGGCGCCTTGCTTCGGGCGTCCGACATCTGCCTGTTGCCGTCGCGCTACGAGCCGTTTGGGACCGTGATGATCGAGGCCTGGGCCGCCGATCGGCCTCTGATCGCAGCAGCCGCCGCCGGACCGGCCCGCGTCGTCCGCGACGGGGTGGATGGCCTGCTGACGCCGATCGACGACGTTGCGGCGCTGGTGACGGCGATCCGCCGCATCGGCGAGGAACCCGGTCTGAGAGACCGCATGGTGGCGGCGGCGGCGCAGCGCTACCAAGAGGAGTTTTCGCGAGAGAAGACGGTGTCGGATCTGCTGGCGGTCTATCACCGTCTGACCGGCAAGTAATGCCCATCGCGGATTTCCGCCGAATCTGCTAATAATGAGCGACTTCCAGAGGGATGAGTCGATGAAGCGCGGATTTTTGGTTCTCGGTTTGCTGATGATGGCGGGTTGCGCGCAGCAGCAATCCTCGCAACTCGGCACGGTCATTCCGTCCGCCCCTTATGTCGCGCCGATCCTTCCGAGCTATTGCTACAAGACGCTTTCCTCGGTCGATTGCTATGCGCAGCCGCTCGTAGGGGAGGAGCGACGTCTGGTGAATTATCAGGGCCCGCCGCCGCCCGGCTTCGGCTGGGCCGGCTCTGGATCCGGCAACCGGTAGCCCGCCTCCGCCGGCTCGACCGGCGGCGCGCTTACGCCGCTCGCGCCTTTGAGCGCAGGCCCCATCGCTACGAACGCTTGTTTCTGATCGCTTGGCAGCGAGACGCGCCGACGCATGCGGTACAGCGCGTAGGCGCTGAGCGCCATCGCGGTCGCGCCGGTCAACACGAACAGTCCTGACGGGCCGAGCCAGGCCATCGGCGCCGTCGCCACCGCGGGTCCGGCCGCGGCTCCAACGCCAAAGCACAGCAGCATCCCGGCGGAGACTCCGACGCGCTGATCCGGCGTCGCGAAGTCCTGCGCGTGCGCCACCAACACGGGGTAGAGCGTGAAGGCGCAACCGCCATAGATCGCCGCGACCAAGTAGATCCAAGGATCCAGCGGCGCCATGGCGCGCACGGCCGGAACGGCTGAGAGGATGAACAACACTCCGCCGAGGGCGGTCGCGGTCGCGATGCCAATCAAAACCTTGCGCCGATCGAAGCGGTCCGAGAGCCAACCGACCGGGTATTGCAGCGCGAGGCCGCCGACGATGACCGCGCCCATGAACCACGAGATGCCGAGCTGATCCAAGCCGATCTCCCCCGCATAGATCGGGGCCAGCGAATAGAACGCGCCGTTCATGAAGCCCACGGCGGTCACTCCGACGAATCCCAAGGGCGACACGGCGTAGAGCCGGCTCACGCTCAAACGTTGCACAGGCTGGGGCGCGGGGGTGGCGATGCGGATCGTGCCCAAGGGAACGATCGCCGCGGCGAAGGCGAGCCCGGCGAGGCTGAACAGGAAGAAGCTGTTGGGATCGCCCAGGGTCAGCAGGAACTGCCCGCAGGCGAGGGCGGCGTAGTTGATGATCATGTAGAGCGACATGATCGCGCCGCGGCTGCTGGGCGAGGATTTGTCGTTCAGCCAGCTCTCTATCACCACGAACGCGCCGGCCATCGCGAAGCCGGCTAGCAGCCGCAGCGGAACCCACCAATAGCTCAGCGTCACGATGGGATGCAGAAGCGCGGCCATCACGACGATCGCAGTGAAGGCCGCGAAGGCGCGCACATGTCCGACCCGGCTGACGACGATCGGCCCGCGCAGGGAGCCCAGCACGAAGCCGACATAGTAGGCGCTCAGGATCGTCGCGATCAGATCCGACGGCGCGGACGCCCTGCCGAGATAGACCGAGATCAGCGTTTGAAACAGGCCGTTCCCGACGATCAGAAAAGCGATGCTGACGAACAGGGCCCCGAAAAGATGCAGGCTGGCGAGCACCGGGCTTACTGGTTCAGAACAGCGCGCGCCCAACCCCGGTCGACGTCGGGTTTGCGGAAAAACGCGCGGGTCATGTCGAGCGGCTCGATCTTGGGCGGCGGGGGCATGCGGGCGGATTGGTCCGCCGGGAGGGTGAGGCCCGTTATGGCCGGGCGCACCATGCCTTCCGCGAACAGCCGCTGTCCGGCTTCGGACATCATGTAGTTGAGCCAGAGCTTCCCGGCGTTCTCGTTCCGAGCGCCCTTCACCAGGCTGACCGCATAGGGCACGGAAACCGTGCCGTCGGTCGGAAGCACGACCTCGACCTGATCTCCCATGCCGTCGAACAGGATCGCGCGCAGCCCGTCATTCTCGAAGCCGATCCAGATCGGCGCTTGTCCGCGCAGGAAAGCCGCGTAGGGCGTGTCGGCGTCGACCCGAAGGATTTGGCCGGACTGATGCAGCTCCGCAAAGAAGTCCACGCCAGGCTGAACGCTCGCCAAGCTGCCGCCGGCCATCGCGTTGGCCGCGAAGATCGAGGTCTGGCCAACCGTCGTGGTGCGGGGATCTGAGTAGACGATCTGCCCTTTGTACTCAGGCTTGCGCAGATCGGCCCAACTCTTTGGCACGGTCCTCACCAAGCGGCGATTCACGATGAAGGTGATCGGCATCTGATGCGGCGCGCTCCACAACCCGTCGGGGTCGCGCAAGTGGGCTGGCAATCGATCGAAATTCACGGGCTTAAAGGGAGCGAGCAGGCCGCGGCTGGCCGCGTCGACGGCGCTCGGGCCGAACAGATAGACCGTGTCGACCGTCGGTCGGTTCCGCGCGCGGTCCATGGACAGCACCGCGGCGGCGGATCCAACATTGTTGTAGACAAGGGTGATCGCTGGATAGCGCTGGCCGAAGGCCCGGAACAAGGATGCGAAGTTAGCCCAGCCGGGGGCCGTGTTGCTGGAGATCGCCAAGCCCTCGCGGCTCGCGGCCTCATATAGAGCCCGTTCGCCCTGATAGAGCTCCGGTCCTTCGATCGCCTGGGCGCGCGCGGAGCGTCCCGACGCCAGAAGCAACGTCGCGGCGGCTCCACCGCCGACCAGGACAGCCCGGCGGTTGATCATGGTCAAAGGCTACGCGTCATCAATGTTCAGGCTGCGCGCCTCTGGCCCTTTGTCGCGTTCCACCGCCGTGAAGCGCACGCGCTGGCCCGGCTCCACTTCGTTCAATCCGGCGCGGCGCAGCACGCTGGCGTGCAGGAACACGTCCTTGCCGCCGCTGTCCGGCGTGATGAAGCCAAAACCCTTGGTTCCGTTGAACCATTTGACGACGCCCATGATCTCAGGACCGGCCGCTCCCTCGTCCGCGCCATAGCTGGCGCGTCCGCCACGCGGAGCGCTGTCGAAACCGCCGCGCGCCGGGCGCGGAGGTCTGGCGCCGCCCGCCTGGGCCGTGCTTTCGTCGACATCCAGCAGAAGGCTCGCCTGGCGTCCCTTCTTTCCTGGGACGACTTCGCAGACGACCGTTGAGCCGTCGCGCAGATCGGCGATGCCGAACTGCTGCAGCACCGTCGCGTGCAGGAAAACGTCCTCGCTGCCGTCATTTGGCTTGATGAAGCCGAAACCTTTGGTGGCCGAGAACCAGCTCACGATACCGGTAAGTTTGTCACTCATGCTAACCCAGGCCCCGCCCCCTGCCACATGGCCCCGATTCGGCGCGCATGTTCCCTCAGATCGCTCACCCTAAACGAAAGAAATGGCGCGCGACAAGGTCGGGTTTCAGAGGCGGACTTCACATGCCCAGATAGGCCCGGCGGAGGCGATCGTCCTTCATCAACTCGGCCGCGGGGCCATGCAGAGCGGCGCGGCCTTGCTCCAGAATGTAGCCGCGATCCGCGCATTCGAGGCTCTGCACAACATTTTGTTCCACCAAGAGGATCGAAACACCATCTGCGCGAATGCGTTGGATGAGTTCGAACATCTCCGTGACGAGTTTCGGCGACAGGCCGAGCGACGGCTCGTCCAAAATCAGCAAGCGGGGCTCCCCCATCAATCCGCGCCCTATCGCCAGCATTTGCTGCTCGCCGCCCGATAAAGTTCCGGCGAATTGCGAAATTCTCTCGCGTAATCGCGGGAATAGCGTCAGCACGCGCTCCAAGTTATCGCTTCGGCGCGCCGTCGCGCGGCGATAGCTGCCTAACTCCAGATTTTCCCGGATGCTGAGGTTCGGGAAAACTTTTCGTCCCTCTGGGACCTGGATTAATCCCGCCGAGACGACCTGAGCCGGGGTGAATTTGCTGATCTCCTGACCATCGAATCGAATCGATCCGCTGCGCGGCCGGTAGATCGCGCTCACATTGTTGTTCAGAGTCGTCTTGCCGACCCCGTTCGCCCCAAGGAGAGCGATCAGTTCACCGGCGCCGACCGTGAGGTCGATTCCGTTGAGCACTTGGAAGCCGCCATAGCCGGCGTGCAGATCGCGGATCTCAAGCATGGGCTGCGGCTCCGGCGATGCGACGGGCCGCGCCCTCGCCAAGATAGGCTTCGATCACCACGGGATCGGCGGCGATCGCCGCGGGCGCGCCGCTGGCGATCAGTTTTCCTTGAGCCAAAACATGAATTTCTTCCGCTAACTGCATGACAGCGGCCATAACATGCTCAATGAGCAGGATCGTCACCCCACCGTCGCGGATGGAGCGGATCACGGGAATGATCTCTTCGATCTCGGTTGGATTGAGGCCCGCCATCACTTCGTCCAGCAGGATCATCTTGGGTTGGGTCGCCAACGCGCGGGACAGTTCCAAGCGTTTGCGCCCGGCGACGGTGAGCGTCGCCGCCGCGCGGTCGATCAAGGGGGCCATGCCGGTCGCCTGGGCGATCTCGCGCGCATGGGCCAGCGCGTCGGCGCGGCGGACATGCAGGCGGTGAGAGCCGACCGCAATGTTCTCCAGCACGGACAGGCCGGCGAAGGGCTGCACGATTTGGAAGGTGCGAACCAGGCCACGCTCGCAGATCTGATGCGGGGACAGGCCGGTGATCTCGACCCCGTCGAAGAACACGCGGCCTTGGTCTGGCGGCGTGAACCCGCTGATCATCGCGAACAAGGTGGTCTTGCCCGCGCCGTTCGGGCCG
>JBMLRS010000544.1:0-2337 GCA_049240905.1 Elsteraceae bacterium | reverse complement strand
CGCTTCTTGCTGGCGTCCGGCTTTCCAGGCGGCGAGACCAGCGGCCCAACCGTCACCGACGCTGCGGCCGCGCCAGGCGACGTCCTCGTCGCCAAAGCCGAAGGCCGGCGGGCTGGGCGGCGGGGCAGGCGGCGACGCTGCGTTCGCCGGGCGCAGACCCTGGGCGCGGCGATGAATCTGCGGAGCCAGCGGATGCTCGCGGTTGCGGGCCAGCCAGTCGGACCATCTGGCCCAAGGCGCTGAAGCCCCGGAGGCGAGCAACAGGCGCGCCTCCACGTCGGGCAGCAGACGGCGGTCTTCGATCGCGACGACGAGCGGCGCCACCGCGCTGAGATCCCCCAGCTCGATGCGCTCAAAAATTCGGCGGTAGAGCAACGCGTCGACCGCCGGAAGCGGCCGCGCTTGGGCGGTTGCTTCCGGTTGGAGGGATCGAGAGGCGGGCTCGGCGGCAAGCGGCGTGCAGGTAACAAACGCAAGGATCAGCCCAATTTTTCGGGCGTCTCGCCAGCAGTTTGCGCCTGCATCGATATTGGATGGGCGACGCATAGTGAACCCAAGTAAGGGTTTCGCCGCAAATTGCAAGTCTATTGGCGAATTTTGCCGTTACTCAGCAGGGCGCCAGGGGTTTCGGCTCTGATGTCAAGTCAGTATTGATAGCTCTCTCAGCTTCATTTTTAGACGCAGAAAATCCATCCAGGCGTCCCGTTTTTTCTCAGGCGTGCGCAGCAGGAAGGACGGGTGATATGTCGCGATAGCGGGGGCGGTCTCCCCCGCGCCGTTCACCGCCAGATCATGCCATTTATGGCGCAGCCGCCCGATCGTCAGCTCGCTGCCCAGCACGGTCTGCGCGGCGGTCGCCCCGGCCAGGATCACCAGCTTGGGGCGCTTCAAGGCGATGTGACGACGCACGAACGGCAAGCAAGCCGCCAGCTCCACCGGCGTCGGCGTGCGGTTGCCCGGCGGGCGCCAGAACACCACGTTGCTGATGTAGACGCCCTCCCGGCCTAACCCGATCGCGTCCAGCATCCGATCCAACAGCTTGCCGCTGGCGCCGACGAAGGGCTTGCCAAGCCGGTCCTCGTCCGCGCCCGGCGCCTCGCCCAGGAACATCACGTCAGCGTCCGGCGAGCCATCGGCGAACACGGTGTTCATCGCCGTCGCCTTCAGCGCGCAGCCGTCGAAGCCGCGCACCGCTTCCTCCAGCGCGGCCAGATCGTCGCAGGCCGCCGCGGCGCTCTCCGCCGCCTCCACGGCCTGCTGGGGATCGAACCCGCGCGGCGCGGGACGAGAAGCTGTGGCGGGCGCAGGCTCGCGCGGTGTAGAAACACGGGCCGGGGCGCGAATTTCAGCCGATTGCGGCGCGGCCGCCGCGAAGGCCGGCGCGTCGAGGCGTCGACGGTCGATCGGCTCGGCCTCGGTCGCCTCGTCAAGACCGAGCGCTACATAAAAGTGCAACAGGGCTAGGGTTTCGGTTCGACTGAGCATCGACGTCTGGTACCAAGGCTGTTCGATCGCGGCGTTCGAAAGAGAAGCGAAGCCTTCGCGTGAATTGGAGCAGAACGACTATGACCCGTGAAGTGATGGAATACGACGTTCTTATCGTGGGCGCAGGGCCGTCGGGCCTGTCCGCCGCCATCCGGCTGAAGCAGCTGGCCGAAGCGGCTGGGCGCGAGCTGTCGGTCTGCGTGATCGAGAAAGGGTCGGAGGTCGGCGCCCATATCCTGTCCGGCGCTGTGCTGGAGCCGCGCGCGCTGAACGAGCTGCTGCCGAACTGGAAGGAGCTGGACGCCCCGCTCAACACGCCGGCCAAGGAGGATCGCTTCCTGCTGCTGTCGGAAAAGCACGCGCTGAAGATGCCGACCCCGCCGACCATGAACAATCACGGCAACTTCATCATCAGCCTCGGCAATTTCTGTCGCTGGCTCGCGACCCAGGCCGAGGCCGCCGGGGTGGAGATCTATCCGGGCTTCGCCGCCGCCGAAGTGCTGTATGACGAGAGCGGCGCGGTCGCCGGCGTCGCCACCGGCGATATGGGCGTCGGCCGCGACGGCCAGCCGACCGACGCCTTCACCCCGGGCATCGAGCTGCGCGCCAAGCAGACCCTGTTCGGCGAAGGCTGCCGCGGCTCCCTCACCAAGACCCTGTTCGAGAAATTCCCGCTGCGAGACGGCGTCGATCCGCAGACCTACGGCATCGGCATCAAGGAGCTGTGGGAGATCGACCCCGCCAAGCATGAGGAGGGCCTGATCGTCCATACGATCGGCTGGCCGCTCGATTCCGCCACCTATGGCGGCTCCTTCATGTACCATCTGGAGAATAATCAGGTGTCGATCGGCT
>JBMLRS010000543.1:0-4187 GCA_049240905.1 Elsteraceae bacterium | reverse complement strand
TGCCGCCGATCCTTGGAACATAGATCGCGTAGGCGGCGTTGACGATCTCGGCGAGCCGCGGGCCGTCTTCTCAGCGCGCCTGTCTGATCATGTCTGCGCACCAATCCAGCGCAGCGCCAGCAAGGTCAGGTCGTCGGAGGCGTCGGCGCCGCGAACGAAACTGGCGACGTCCGCGCGAACCGCTTCGATCAGGGCCTTCGGGTCCTCGCCGCCGACGCGCGTCAGCAATTCCTCAAGTCTGGCCAGGCCGTACAGAGCCTGCGTCGGGTCGGCCGCCTCCGCCACCCCGTCCGTGTAGAACAGCAGACTGTCGCCAGGCGCGAGCCGCAGCCGTTCGACGTCATAGGGAAACTCGTCCACCGCGCAGAGCGGCGGGCCGCCGCCCGCGTCCAGCGGCTTCGGCGGCGCGCCGGGGCGCAACAGATAGGGCGGGTCATGGCCCGCGTTCACCCAGGACAGATCCCCGGTGCTCAGGTCAAGGAAGCCGATGATCGCGGTCACGAACAGATTGCCGGCGTTCTCCCGCGTGATCTCCGCGTTAGCGTCGATCGCCGTGGTCGCGGCCGCCTCGCCCAGGGCCAGGGTGCGTTCCGCGCCGCTGCGGGTCAGCGCCTTGGTCAGCGCCATGAACAGGGCCGCTGGCAATCCCTTGCCGGAGACGTCTCCGATCATGAAGAACAGATGATCCCGACCGATCAGGGCGAAGTCGTAGAGATCGCCGCCGACATGGCGCGCCGGTTCGATGAAGGCGTGCAGATCGAACTCGGTCCGCGTCGGAAAGGCGGGGAAGACGTGGGGCAGAATGCCCATCTGTATCGCCCGCGCGGCCTCCAACTCGCCTTCGATCTTGGCCGCGCGCAGCCGCTCCGCTTCCAGCTGCCTCTGGGCTTGGCGCCGCGCCAGGGCTTCGCGCGACAGGGTGATCAAGGTCATCGCCGCCCAAGCAGCCACGATGGCGGCCATGGGGTAGGCGGAGTCCAGCAGCCAGCCCGGCGTTTGGTAGACGCCGAGCGACAGTCCCGCGCTGAGGGCGAGCAGCGCCAGCAGGATCAGCAGGCTGAGGCTGGCCCCGGCCGCCGGGACCGCCAACGCGATCACGGCGCCGCCGACCGCGATCATTCCGCCCTCGATCAGCGCGGCGAAGGGGGCGCGGCGGATCATGTCCTGCGCCAGCGCGGTCTCGATGATCTGGGCATGCACTTCGACGCCATTCATCCGCGCGGCCGTGGGGGTTGCGATCACATCGACGAAGCCGGAGGCGGTGAAGCCGATCAGCACCAGCTTGCCATTCAATTGGGCGGCCGCGGCGTCCTGCTCCATCACGTCGCGCGCCGACACATAGCGCAGCGCGCTTGTCGGTCCATGGCGCAGGAACAAAGTTCCGTCCGGCTCGGCCGGCAGGTGGATCGCGTCGGCCCCTTGCCCCAACCGAACGCCTGTCACCCCGAGCCGGTCAGTCTCCACGGTCACCGCGTCGGTTTCGGCGAACAGGCGCAGCATCTCAACGCTGAGGCTCGGCAGAATGCGGTCGCCCACCCGCACCAGCAGCGGCGCGCGGCGCACCACCCCGTCGCGGTCCAGCGCCTGATTCAGCACGCCATGACCAGCCGCCGCGGCGTGCAGCCGCTCATAGCCCCCGACCATGCCGTTGTAGCGGGCCAGCCAACGGCGCGGATCTGGACCTTCGATCGCGATTGGGGTCAGCCGACGCAGAGGGTCACCGCCCAAGCCGGCGACGCCCGCCAGCCCAAGCGCCGTCGGGATCTTTTGCAGGCTGGCCGCAAGCACCGCGTCATTGGCGGGCAGGGCGGCGAGGCGCCGGGCGATCTCCGGATCCAGATCTGGCCGGGTCCCGGCGAAGCGCTCCGGCGACAGCCGGTCAGGCTGGTCGAACAGCATGTCCAGCCCCAGCACCAACCCGCCGGCGTCCTGAATCCGGTCGATCAGCCGCGCGAGCGTGCTGCGCGGCCAGGGCCATTGGCCGAAAGTTTCGAGGCTGGGATCGTTGATGGCGACGATCCGGACCGGCAAGTCCTGCGGGGTCACCGGCCTTGGGGTCGCCGCCTGGATCAGATCGAACCAACCCCGCCGCAAGCTCGGCCATGGATCGGCGTCCAAACCGCGCCAACCCAAGGGAATCAGCAGCAGAATCAGAACGAGCGGGCGGCCGTCCAGGCGAAACAGCAGGTCGCGCAGCCGCTCAAAGGCGGATTTCGAGACCGTCATAGGCGGAGAGGATCTCAACGGCGTGGCGCCCTTCCCGCGTCAACTGTTCGAACCGACGGGATTCCGCCTCGATGGACAGGATCGCCGCGTCGTCGGAGTTCGGCTCGTGATGGAACAGCGCCAGCCGCTTCGCCTGCGCGCGCTGCGCCAGATCGATGCCGATCACGTTGGAGGAATGACCCCAGTCCTTCTTGATCGAAACCGCCTCGGCGAAGGTGTACATCGCGTCGAACACCACCAGATCGGCCTTATGGAACAGCTCTTCGAACGGAGCCATCAGGTCGTCGCGCTCCAGCGGATGCTCGCTGTCGGTTGAATAGACGAAGACCTTGCCGCCATGCTCGACCCGGTAGCCGTAGCTGTCGCCGGCGTGGATCTGCGCCATCGGGCGCACTTTGGCGCCCGCGATGTCATAGGTCTGGCCGGGCTCCATCACGTCGAACTCGATTGTCGCGCCCAGCGCCTTGAACGGCACCGGAAAGCCCGGCAGCGAGTGCTGAGTCTCGAACGCCGCCCGCATGTTCTTGTGGCAGCCGTGGATCACGATGCGATTGCCCGGAATATAGGCGGGGATGAAGAAGGGGAACCCCATCATGTGGTCCCAATGCAGATGAGACAGCAGCACGTGGTAGGTGCGCGGCGCGCTGGGGCCATGCGTCGCGATCGCCAAATTGCCCAGTTCGCGCACGCCGGTCCCGAAGTCGCAGATGAAAGTGTTGTCTTCGCCGATGTCTATCTCGACGCAGGAGGTGTTGCCGCCGAAATGCGAGCGCTCGGCGAAGCTGCACTCATTCGCCAGAAAGCTGTCCAGATCGGCTTCGTCGCGGATGGGCCGTCCGATCGTTTTGGCCAGCGCCGCGCGAATCTTCTCCTGAACCCGAGCGCCGGTGATGGGCGAAGGCAGGGAGCCTCTGGTTCCCCAAAATCTAATCAGCATGCGAAGCGGCGCCTTTACGGGTCGATCTTCGTCTGGCGCTTAACACACCTGCGTCTACCTGTCGACGAAAGCGGCGCGAATCGGGTCGTCGGCGCCCCGCGCTGGCGGCGTTTCCTCCGCCCTCCAGCGCAGCGCTAGATCGTTGAGGGCTTGCAGCGCGCATTCCAGATCCCGGCCGCGTTGGGTAAGCGCGTAGGTGACTGTCGGGGGAATGGTGGATTCATAAGAACGGCTCACAACGCTCTGCGTCTCCAACATGCGCAGCCGCTCGGTCAGCACCTTCGCGGAGATGCCGGGGATCGCGCGTTTCAGCGCGGTGAATCGAATCGGCCCCTCATTCAACAAAACCCACAAGATGTAGGTGGTCCAGGGCCCCATCAGCAGACGCAGGATGGCGTCCATCGGGCAGCCCTTGCCATGCTGGCCGTCGTTTTCCTTGCCCGGATCGCGGGCGGGGTCCCCAGCGGATTTCTGCATTTTAGTTACCTGAAGGAACTGACTTTACAATTCATATCAATCGCACTAGATGATTACCTCAAGTAACCAACACCCCGATGATAACCAGGAGTCACCTATGGCGAAAGTCGCAATCATCTTCCATTCCGGCTACGGCCACACCAAAGCCGTGGCCGAGGCCGTCGCGCGAGGCGCCGAGACCGTCGCCGGCGCGACGGTCAGTCTGATTTCAGTCGAGGAGTTCGAGGCGCGCGCGGCCGAACTGGACGCCGCCGACGCCATCATCTTCGGCGCTCCCACCTACATGGGCAGCGCGTCGGCGCCGTTTAAGGGCTTCATGGACGCTTCATCCAAGACTTGGTACGTCCAGGGCTGGAAAGACAAGCTGGCGGCCGGTTTCACGGTGTCGGCGTCGCAGAGCGGAGACAAGCTGAACACGCTGCAGCAGATGTGGGTCTTCGCCATGCAGCATTCGATGATCTGGGTCAGCCTTGGCTTGCTGCCGGGCAACAACAGCACCAAGGGCTCGATCGCCGATCTCAACCGATTGGGATCCTGCAGCGGCCTG
>JBMLRS010000542.1:0-3815 GCA_049240905.1 Elsteraceae bacterium | reverse complement strand
GAGGCCCTTCTGGATGGCGGCGGGCCTGATCCCTCCGGCGAGTGACGCGCCCGAACAACCTGAGAGCGCCGCCGTTCTTCGTCAGTCAAGCCGGGCGGAGAACGGCGGCCTGCATCTGAGGATTTGATCTCGCGGCTCATTGCTCTAAAACGGCGGGTCCCATACCCGTCTCCGTAGCGAGCAAGACATGCTTTCGGCCAATCAGATCCGTCGCCAGTTCCTAGAGTATTTCGGCCAGAACGACCATGACGTGGTCGCCTCCGCGCCGCTGGTGCCGCGGAACGACCCCTCCCTGCTGTTCACCAGCGCCGGCATGGTGCCGTTCAAGAATCTGTTCACGGGCGCCGAAACCCGAGCTAAGCCGCGCGCGGCGACCTCGCAGAAATGTCTGCGCGCCGGCGGGAAACACAACGATCTGGAGAATGTGGGCCACACGGCGCGGCACCACACCTTCTTCGAGATGCTCGGGAACTTCTCCTTCGGCGATTATTTCAAGGAGCGCGCGATCGAGCTGGCCTGGAACCTGATCACCCGCGATTTCGGGATCGATCGGGAGAAGCTGCTGGTCACGGTCTACGCCGAGGACGAGGACGCAGCCGGTCTGTGGCGCAAGATCGCAGGATTGCCCGACAGCAAGATCATCCGGATCGCGACATCCGACAATTTCTGGGCGATGGGCGACACCGGTCCCTGCGGGCCGTGCTCGGAAATCTTCTATGATCACGGCGCCCATCTCTATGGCGGCCCGCCCGGCAGCCCCGATGAGGACGGCGACCGCTTCGTCGAGATCTGGAACCTCGTGTTCATGCAGTTCGAACAGCGCGGCCCTGGCGACCGCGCGCCGTTGCCGCGTCCGTCGATCGACACCGGGATGGGGCTGGAGCGCATCTCCGCCGTCATGCAGGGCGTGTCGGACAATTACGACACCGATCTGCTGCGCGGCCTGATCCTCGCCTCGGCCGAGGCGAGCGGGCAGGAGGCGGACGGGGCGCATAAGGTTTCGCACCGCGTGATCGCGGACCATCTGCGCGCCAGCTGCTTCCTGCTGGCCGAAGGCGTGCTGCCGTCCAACGAAGGCCGCGGCTATGTTCTGCGTCGGATCATGCGGCGAGCGATGCGCCACGCCCATATCATGGGCTGCCGCGATCCCTTGATGTGGCGTCTGGCGCCCTCCCTGATCGGGGCGATGGGCGGCGATTATCCCGAACTGGGTCGCGCTGAATCGCTGATCGTCGAGACGCTGCGGCGCGAGGAAACCCGCTTCAAGGAGATGCTGGAGCGCGGCCTGCGTCTCCTGGCCGACGAGACCGCCAAGCTGCCGGCCTCCGCCGCCTTGCCGGGCGACGTCGCCTTCACGCTGTACGACACCTACGGCTTCCCGCTGGATCTGACCCAGGATGTGCTGCGCGGCCAGAACCGCACGGTCGATCAGGCCGGCTTCGACGCCGCCATGGGCCGCCAGAAGGCGGCGGCGCGCGCGGCATGGTCCGGCTCCGGCGAGGCGGCGACCGATCGGATCTGGTTCGATCTGCGTCAGGAGCTCGGCGCGACCGAATTTCTGGGCTATCAGGCCGAGAAGGCGGAAGGCCATGTGTTGGCCCTCGTCGTCGACGGCAAGCGCGTCCAGAAGGCGGAGGCTGGGGCATCCGTCGCGATCATCACCAACCAGACGCCGTTCTATGGCGAATCGGGTGGCCAGATGGGCGACGCCGGCGAGATCATCGGCCCGAACGGCCATGCCGAGATCGTGGACACGGCCAAATATGTCTCCGACCTGATCGTCCATAAGGGCACGGTCGCCGGCGGCGCGATCTCGGTTGGCGACGGCTTGGCCTTGAACGTGGATCACCAGCGCCGCACGCAGCTGCGCGCCAACCACTCCGCCACCCATCTGCTGCACGCCGCCTTGCGCGGTCAGCTGGGCGACCATGTCGCGCAGAAGGGGTCTTTGGTGGCGCCGGATCGTTTGCGCTTCGATTTCAGCCATCCGAACGCGGTGACGCCGGAGGAGCTGACGGCGATCGAGACCATGGTGAACCAGCAGATCCGCCTCAACGCCCCCGCCTCCACTCGGCTGATGACGCCGGACGAGGCGGTCGAGGCCGGCGCGCTCGCCCTGTTCGGCGAGAAATACGGCGACGAGGTGCGCGTGATCGCCATGGGCGGCGAGGAGGGCATGCCCTACTCGGTGGAACTGTGCGGCGGCACGCATGTCTCGCGCGTGGGCGACATCGGCCTCTTGAAGATCGTCGGCGAGGGGGCGGTCGCCTCCGGCGTGCGTCGCATCGAGGCGATGACGGGCGCCGCGGCCCTGGCCTGGGTGGCGGAGCGCGAGCGTCTCTTGGAGACGGCGGCCGCTGCGGCCAAGACTGGCGTCGCCGATTTGCCCGCGCGCGTCGCGGCCTTGGTGGAGGATCGCCGACGGCTGGAGCGTGAGCTGCTGGAGGCGCGCAAGGCGGCCGCCTCGGGCGGCGGCGGGCAGGGCGCGGTCGACAAGGTCGTGGCCGGCGTCACCTTCGCCTCTCGCCGAGTCGTCGGCGTGCCCGCGCGCGAACTGCGCGGCATGGCGGAGACCCTGATCAAGCAGATCGGCCCCGGCGTGGTCGCGCTGGTCGCCGCGGACGAAGGCAAGGCCTCGCTGGTGGTGGCGGTGTCGTCCGATCTGACGTCGCGCTTCAGCGCCGTCGATCTGGTGCGGGCCGGCGCGAAGGCGGTCGGCGGGCAGGGCGGCGGCGGTCGGCCGGACATGGCCCAGGCCGGCGGCCCGGACGTCGACAAGCTTGACGAGGCGCTGGCCGCGATCGAGGCGGCGCTGGGCTGAGCCTGCCGCCTCAAACAGAAAGGGCGGGACCAGCGAAGGCCGGTCCCGCCCTTTTTTTGCGGCCAAGCGCGGTTAGCGCATCGCGATCTGCAGGTTCTCGTCGAGCTTGGACAGGAACTCGTTGGTCGACAGCCAGGACTGATCCGGCCCGATCAGCAGCGCCAGATCCTTGGTCATGAAGCCGGACTCCACCGTGTCCACGCAGACCTTCTCGAGGGCTTCGGCGAAGGTCTTCACCTCAGGCGTTCCGTCGAATTCGCCGCGATACCAAAGGCCGCGGGTCCAGGCGAAGATGGAGGCGATCGGATTGGTCGAGGTCTCCTTGCCCTTCTGATGCTCGCGGTAATGGCGCGTCACGGTGCCATGAGCGGCCTCCGCTTCGATCGTCTTGCCGTCGGGGGTCATCAGCACGGAGGTCATCAGCCCCAGCGAGCCGAAGCCCTGGGCCACGGTGTCGGACTGAACGTCGCCGTCATAGTTCTTGCAGGCCCAGACGAAACCGCCGCTCCACTTCATGCAGGAGGCGACCATGTCGTCGATCAGGCGGTGTTCGTAGGTGATGTTCTTCGCTTTGAACGCAGCGGCGAAATCCTTGTCGAACACGTCCTGGAAGATGTCCTTGAAGCGGCCGTCATAGGCCTTGAGGATCGTGTTCTTGGTCGAGAGATAGACCGGCCAGCCGCGCTGCAGGCCATAGTTCAGGCAGGCGCTGGCGAAGCCGCGGATCGAGTCGTCCAGATTATACATGCCCATCGCGACGCCGGCGCTCTCGAACTCGAACACGTCGTAGTTCACCGGCTTGCCGCCGTCGGCGGGCGTGAAGGTCATGGTCAGCTTGCCGGCGCCCGGCACCAGGAAGTCGGTCGCCTTGTACTGGTCGCCGAAGGCGTGGCGGCCGACCACGATCGGCTGGGTCCAGCCCGGCACCAGGCGCGGCACGTTGGAGCAGATGATCGGCTCGCGGAAGACCACGCCGCCCAGGATGTTGCGGATG
>JBMLRS010000541.1:6954-8383 GCA_049240905.1 Elsteraceae bacterium | reverse complement strand
CGAGATATGCGGCGCCTGGTTCACGCCGCCGGGTCCAGGGACCTGGCCGGGCTTGATCGTGGCGAAGGCGTATTCGCCGGCGGCGCCCACGGCGGTTCGGCCGAAGCCGGTGAAACGACTGTTCGCTCCCCCGCGCGGATCTCGTGGATGAGCGTAGCGACCTTCCGCGTCCGCCTGCCAGATCTCGATCACGGCGTCGCCGATTGGCGCGCCGTCGCCGTCGGTCAACCGCCCTGCGATCCGCACGCGTTCGCCGGCGACCGAGGCGTCCGTCAGATCATTTGAGAAGTTCGAGCCCTTGTCCGGCGTCAGGCCGAAGGCGAAGAAGGGGCCGACGGTCTGCGATGGGCTGATCCCAAGCTTAGTCATGGCCGTTCGCCTCCATCGGGGTCGCTTTCCGACCGCGCAGGACGATGTCGAAAACATAGCCCAGGGCCCATTCCGGCTCCGTCGTCGCCAGATCGAACTTGGCGATCAGCCGTTCGCGCGCCGTCGGGTCCGTCACCGAATTGAAGATCGGATCCTGGGAGAACAGCGGGTCGCCCGGGAAATACATCTGGGTGATCAGACGGGACAGGAAGGAATGGCCGAACAAGGAGAAATGGATATGGGCGGGGCGCCAGGCGTTGTGATGGTTGCGCCAGGGGTAGGCGCCAGGCTTGATCGTGACGAAACGGTAGCGGCCTTCCGCGTCGGTGACCGCGCGTCCCGCCCCGGTGAAGTTCGGGTCGAGCGGCGCCGGATGCTGATCAACCGGATGAAGGTAGCGGCCGGCGGCGTTGCATTGCCAGATCTCCACCAGGCTGTTCGGGATTGGCCGACCGTCTTCGTCCAGCAGGCGTCCGGTCACGATGATCCGTTCGCCCTGCGGCTCGCCGTCATGCTGCTTCGTCAGGTCCGCGTCCCCGGGACGCGCCTGATCATGGCCGAACACCGGGCCTGTCAGCTCGGACAGGGTCGGCGGGAGGATCACCGGGGAGCGGCTGGGCGAGCGCTTAACGGTGCTCTTGTAGTCAGGCGACAGGCTGGGCGGGTGCGCCGTCAGACTGTCCCGCGGATAAATCAGGCTCATGAGGCCCTCCCTGAAGTCGCTTGAGTCATTGACTTGTGCGCACTGCGAACATACTGTCGTATAGCGAACAGGCTAAAACTCGGTCGTGGCCGGCGTCAAGCCCGACGCCAGCGCGCCGGCCGAAGGATGGGGTGGAGGCGTTGCCGTGATCGTGGACCCGCGCGCTGAAGAAGACCCGTCCTTCGTTACGGCGTTGGCCCGCGGCCTCGCGGTGATCCGGGCTTTCGATTCCGGGCCGGACGCGATGACGATGGCGGACATCGCGCGCGCGACCGGACTGCCGCGCGCCTCCGTGCGGCGCGCTCTGTTCACGCTCGAAGCGCTTGGCTACGTGGCGAGCGACGGGCGCAATCACCG
>JBMLRS010000541.1:0-6944 GCA_049240905.1 Elsteraceae bacterium | reverse complement strand
GCCCCAGGTGCTGGCCTTGGGATACGCCTACCTCGCCGGCACGCCGCTGCCGCAGATCGTGCAGCCGGCGATTGAAGCGATCTCCGATCGGTTCAATGAATATTGCTCCGTCGCGGTGTTGGACGGGGCGGAGATCATCAGCATCGCGCGCTCCCGCACCAAGCGGATCATGTCCGTCGGTCTCTCCGTCGGCAGTCGGCTGCCGGCCCATTGCACCTCGTTGGGACGGGTGTTGCTGGCCGCTTTGCCGCGCGAACGGCGTCGCGCGATCTTGCAGGCCAATCCGCCGCAGCCGCTTACGCCGCGCACCATCACTGACGTGGACGCTCTGATGGCGGCGCTCGACGCGGTCGCCCAGCAAGGCTACGCGCTGATCGAACAAGAGTTGGAGATCGGCTTGCGCACGATGGGCGTGCCCGTGCGCAACGTGCTGGGCGAAGTGGTCGCGGCTCTGTCCGTGACCGCACAAACCAGCCGCGTCTCGGTCGAAACCTTCCACGCCGAGGTGCTGCCGATCCTGAAGGAAGCGGCGTCCAGCATCCAGCCGCAGCTCGTGGTCTGAGGTCACGCGGAGCCCCAGACCTCGCGCGCGACCTCGACGATCCGGGTCAGCTTCGCCCACTGCTCTTCTTCCGCCAGCAGATTGCCTTCCTCGGTGGAGGCGAAGCCGCATTGCGGCGAAAGGCAGAGCTGGTCCAGGTCCAGATAGGCGGAGGCGGCCTCGATCCGGCGTTTCAATTCGTCCGTCGATTCGAGCTGGCCCGTCTTCGAGGTGACCAGGCCGAGGACGACGGTCTTGCCCTTCGGCACGAAACGCAGCGGCTCGAAGCCGCCGGCGCGGTCGGTGTCATACTCCATGAAATAGGCGTCGGCGTTGATCTCGTTGAACAGGATCTGCGCGATCGGCTCATAGCCGCCCTGTGCGATCCAGCTGGACCGGAAATTGCCCCGGCAGAGATGCATGCTGATCACCATGTCCGACGGGCGGTCGGCGATCGCGTGGTTGATCATCTCCGCATAGATCCGCGGCAGCTGCTCGGGATCGTCGCCGCGCTCGCTCAGCATCTGGCGCTGCTCTGGGTCGCAGAGATAGGCCAAATTGGTTTCATCGAGCTGCAGGTAGCGGCAGCCGGCGTCGGCGAAGGCGCGCACGGCGTCCTGATAGGCTTGGCCGAGATCGCGGTAGAACTCCGTCATGTCCGGATAAATCGCCGGGTCGATCGCATGGCGTCCGCCGCGGAAATGCAGCACGCTGGGCGAGGGGATGGTCATCTTCGCCGCGACTGTCGCGTGGTCGCGCACGAACCGGAAATGATCGATCATCGGATGACCGGCGAAGCGGATCTTGCCGGTGACCTTCAGCCCCTTCGCCTTGGTCTGAACGCCCTTGAACTGAATGCCCTGGGCCGCCTCGTAGCTCTCCACACCTTCCAACCGCTCGAGAAAATCGAAGTGCCACATGGCGCGGCGATATTCGCCGTCGGTTACGGCGCGCAGGCCGATCGCCTCCTGCCGCTCGATCGCCAGCTCGATCTGCTGGTCCTCGATCGCGGTCAAGGCGATGTCGGACATCACGCCGGCGGCGTGCGCTGCGCGCGCCTCGCGCAGGGCTTGCGGGCGGAGCAGGCTGCCGACCTGATCGGCGCGGAAGGGGGGAAGGGTGCGTTCCATCGGGATCTCCTCTGCGATGCTCAGGACGTCGGGGTTTTACCGACAACGCCAAGATGGGATTCAAGTGCCGCGCGATCGGCCAGAAGGTCGGCGCTGGCCGCGCGATGGACCACCATGCCGCGGTCCAGGATCAGGGCCTGGTCGGTGAAGCCCAGGATCTTGCGGGCGTTCTGCTCGACGATGATCATCGACAGGCCTTCGTCCCGCGCGATCCGGCGAAGGGCCTGCAGCAGCTCCTCCACGATGATCGGGGCCAGACCCTCCAAAGGTTCGTCCAACAGCAGCAATTTTGGATTCAGGACCAGGGCGCGCCCGACTGCGAGCATCTGCTGCTCTCCGCCGGAAAGTTGGTTGCCTAGGTTGCGGCGCCGCTCCTGCAGCCGCGGGAACATCTGATAGACTTGTCCGATCCCGAAGGGGCCGGGCCGGGCGACGGCGGTCATGTTCTCCTCGACCGTCAGGGAGCGGAAGATGTTGCGCTCCTGTGGGACCCACCCTATCCCGGCGCGCGCCCGGTCGACCGCGTCGCTCGCGCTCAAGTCCACGCCGCGCAAACGAATGCGACCGCCCCGATGAGTGGTGAGGCCGATCAGCGAATTGATCAGCGTGGTCTTGCCCGCGCCGTTGCGGCCCAGCAGCGCCATCGACTGGCCGTCCTGGAGCGCGAAGGAGATCCCAGACAGCACCGACGCCTCGCCATAGCCGGCGGCGAGCTGCTCGACGGCGATCAACTCAGCCATCCTGCTCCTCCCCCAGATAGACAGCGCGCACGCGCGGGTCGGCCGCGATCTCGGCCGGCGTTCCCTCCGTGAACAGGGCGCCGTTCACCAGCACCGACACGCGCTGGGCGAAGCTGAACACCAGATCCATGTCGTGCTCGATCAGCAGAACCGTCACGTCCGCGGGAAGATCCTCCAGGATCGCCAGGATTTCGTGCCGCTCTTCCTCCGGAACTCCAGCGGCGGGCTCGTCCAGCAGCAGGACCTTGGGCTTGGAGGCCAGGGCGATCGCGATCTCCAGCAGCCGCTGTTTGCCGTACGGCAGGATCTCGGTCCGCGCGTCAAGCGCGTCGCCCAGTCCGAAGCGCCCGAGCAGATCGGCGGCCTCCTCGATGACGCTGCTGTCTCTCGCCAGCGGTCGCCAGAATCGCCAGCCATGGCGCTGCCGCTCCGACACGGCGAGCGACACCGCCTCCAACGGGGTGAGCCCCGGAAAATACTGGTTGATCTGGAAGGTTCGCGCGAGGCCGCGCCGCACACGCTGATGCGGCGGCAAGGCGGTGACGTCGACGCCGTCGAGCGTCACCGACCCGGCGCTTGCGCTCAACACGCCGGTCAGCAGGTTGATTAAGGTGGTCTTGCCGGCGCCGTTCGGGCCGATCAGCGCGTGGCGAACGCCGCGCTCCAGCGTCAGCGAGACATTGTCGGTCGCGACCAGTCCGCCGAACCGCTTGGCGAGATTTCTGGTCGAGAGGGCGGCGCTCATCGCTTCGCGCGCTTCACGATCGCGGCCAAGGCGCCCAGCGCGCCTTTGGTGATGCGCTCATGCCCGACAAGCACCAAAACGACCAGAACCAGCCCGATCCAGAACTGCCAGTAATGCGGCGTGATCGACGACAGCCAATCCTGCATGAAGCGGAAGATGATCGCGCCGAATAGCCCGCCATAGAGATAGCCCGCCCCGCCCAGCACCAGCACCAGCATCACGTCGGCGGAGCGGTGGAAGTCGAACACCTCCAAGGACACGAACTGCGTCGTCTGCGCGGTCAGGGCGCCGGCGATCCCAGCGTAGACGGCGGAGAAGCTGTACATCGCGACCAGCCGGGCGGCGTTCGACACGCCGACGGCGCGCGAGCGCAGGGCGTTGCCCTTGATCGCTCGGATCGACAGACCGAACGGCGAATGAACCAGCCGGCGCGCGACGTAGAACAGCACGAACAAGACCGTGAAACTGTAGAAGAAGGCGGTCTTGCCCCAGAGGTCGAATTCGAAGAGTCCCAGCACCGGCCCCATCGTGACGCCCTGCAGGCCGTCCGCCCCGCCGGTCAGCCAATCCAGGCGATTGGCGAGTTCGAACAGCATCAAGGCGATGCCTAGGGTCACCATCAGGCGCGTGAGGTCGGAGCCGCGCAACAGCAGGAAAGAGGTCGCGAAGCCCACGAGGCCGGCGACCGCGCCACCGAAGGCCAGCCCGATCAGGGGATCGCCGATCCCGTGTTTGGCCAACAAGCCGGCGGCGTAGGCGCCCATGCCGTAGAACGCCGCGTGTCCGAGCGAGACGATTCCGGCGTAGCCGAGGATCAGATCCAGCGACAGCGCGAACAAAGCCAGGATCGCGATCTCGTTGAACAGCAGCAGCCGGCTTGGGAACAGAAAGGCGCAGGCGAGCGCCGCCAGCCAGAAAAGCGTCTCCGGCCAGCGCCAGCGCGCCTTCGCATGAAGGAGTGCCGCCGGACCCGTCATCGGGCGCCGCTTCGGGTCAAGAGCCCGTTCGGGCGGACGATCAACACCGCCACCATGACGGCGTAAATGATGAAGGCCCCAACCTCCGGGATGTAGTACTTCCCGGCCACGTCGGCGATCCCCAGCAGCAAGGCGGCGAGGAAGGCTCCGACCAAGCCGGACGTGCCGCCGACCGTCACCACGATCAGGAAATAGATCATGAACTTGATCGGGAAGACCGGCTCCATGCCAAGGATCTCCGCCCCCAACGCGCCGCCCAGGCCGGCGAGGCCCGAGCCGACGGCGAAGGTGAGGGCGAACACCAGATTCACGTTTATCCCCAGCCCGCGCGCCACGCGCGGATCATCGACCGCGGCGCGCAGTTGGGCGCCGAAGCGGCTGTAGCTCAAAGCCGCTTGAAGGCAGACCGTCACCACCGCGCAGATCGCGATGATGAACAGTCGGTAGATCCCGATGCTGCCGCCCAGGATCTCGATCCGACCCTTCAAGACCGCCGGGATCACCACGGTTTGCTGCTGCGGGCCGATCGCCCACTCCACCGCCGACACCGCCATGAAGGTGATCCCGATGGTGAACAGCACTTGATCGAGGTGGCTGCGGCGATAGAGGCGCTGATAGAGCGTACGCTCAAGGACAAGGCCGATCGCCGCCGCGGCCAGAAAGGCCGCCGGCAGACACCAGAAAAACGACCAGCCGAAGCCTGTCGTCAGCAGGGCGGCCACATAGCCGCCGGCCATGGCGAAGGCGCCGTGAGCGAGGTTGACGAAATTCATCAACCCCAGCGTCACGGACAACCCGCAGGCCAGAACGAACAACAGCATGCCGTAGGCGACGCCGTCGAAAAGGATCGTCACCATGGGGCGGCGGACTTCACCCGGCTTGCGAGCCTACTTCTTCGCCGCCTTGACCGGATCCTTCACGTTCGGGATCGCGGCGAACTCGACGTTGAAAAGCTCCCCGCCGACCTTCTCGACCTTGCGGACATAGACGGTCTGGATGATGTCGCGGGTGTCCGGATCGATCGTCACCGGGCCGCGCACGCTGGTCCAGCTCATGCCCTTCATGGCGCCGATCAGGGAGTCCCCGTCAGCCTTGCCGCCGGTCTTCTCCAACGCCTTGTAGAGCAGCTGCATGCCGTCATAGGCGCCGACCGCCATGAAGTTCGGGCGCATGCCGTTGTTCGCTTTCTGGAACGCTTCGACGAAGGCCTTGTTCTCTGGCGAGGGGTGAGAGGCGGAGTAGTGGTGGGTGGTGACCACGCCAAGCGTGGCGTCGCCCATTTCCTTCAAGAGATCGTCGTCGGTGACGTCGCCAGTGGCGATCAGGCGGACGCCAGCCTTGCCCAGGTCGCGATCGACGAACTGCTTCATGAAGGTGGCGCCGAAACCGGAGGGGACGAACACGAACAGCGCGTCGGGCGCCGCGTCCTTGACCCGCTGCAGGAAGGGCGCGAAGTCTGGATTGCGCAGCGGCACCCGCAGTTCCTCAGTCACAGTACCGCCACCCTTGGCGAACTCCTCCTTGAACGCCTTCTCGGCGTCCAGGCCTGGGCCGTAGTCAGTGACCAAGGTGACGACCTTCTTGATGCCGTTCTTCGAGGCCCAATCCGCCATCGGCACGGTGGCCTGAGGCAGCGTGAAGCTGGTGCGCACGATGTAAGGCGACTGCTCGGTGATGATCGCGGTGGCGGCGGCGGTGACGATCTGCGGCGTCTTCGCCTGCGTCGCGATCGGCGCGACGGCGAGCGCCAGGGGCGTCAGACCGAAGCCCATCAGCACATTGACCTTGCTGTTGACCACGAGCTCCTGCGCGATCCGTCTGGTGACGTCTGCGACGCCCGTGTCGTCCCGTACGATCACCTCGACCTTGCGGCCGGCGACCATGTCGCCCTTTTGCTGCAGGAACAGTTTCACCGCGGCTTCCTGCTGGCGCCCGGTCGAGTTTGACGGGCCGCTCATCGGGAGGATGAGGCCCACCTTCACGGTCTCTTGCGCGATCGCCGATTGAGGTGTGGCGGCAGAGGCCAGGGCGGCGGCGAGCGCGCCTAGACCGAACAAAAGAGACGTCTTGCCCATCATTCACTCCCCGTAGTTTGTTCGCTATACGAACTTATTGTCGTTCTACGAACAGATTATTGAAAAACCACAATCGTCGTCAAGCCTCGCCGCCCTCCGAGAATACCGCCTGACTCAATCAAGCGCGTCGCCCAACACCTCGCGCGCCCAGCGGAACGCGCCGTTGCTGGCCGGCACTCCGGCGTAGATGGAGCAGTGCAGGATCAGGCTCTGAAGTTCGTCGATCGTCACGCCGTTGGCGAGCGCGGGGCGAACATGGAGCTTGAACTCCTCCTCCCGCGCGAGGGCGATCATCATGGCCAGCGTGATGAGCGATCGGGTCTTCCAGGGCAGGGTGGGGTCGCCCCACATCTCGCCCCAGGCGACGCGGGTGATGTAGTCCTGCCAGGGCGTGGCGAAGGCGCCGGCCTTCGCAAGCGAGCGATCGACATGCTCGGCGCCGAGAACCGCGCGGCGATTGTTCAAGCCGTCTTCGAGGGAGGCCGCGCCGCGCGCCTTGGCCGGCGTGCGGCGGTCCAGGAAGGCCAGGAGATGCGAGGCCGTAGCCGCTGGCTCCTGCACCGCCAGCAAATGCGCCGCGCGCGGCAGCACGACCAGTTCGGCGTGGCCGACATGGTCGCAGATCTCCTGAGCGGAGGAGACCGGCGTGGCCGGGTCCTGCCCACCGGCGATCACCAGCGTCGGCGCTTTCACCTTATTCAAGATTGGCCGCAGGTCCATCTGGGCGATCACGCCG